>NZ_JAVDWS010000016.1:0-140768 GCF_031457395.1 Algoriphagus sp. 4150 | reverse complement strand
GCGTTCGGTAAACTCTATGATGCTTTGACTCTGAAAAATATCCATTTAACCTATTTTTGAATAGATAAATATATGAATTTAAGCGACTACCTCTACACATGAAATTTATCGCTGAATTACTTTTAAGTTTGAGTACCATGGCTTCATTCGCATGTTCAAGTCAAGCCCAAAGCAGTCGGGAAACAGACAATCTGATTTCCTTTGCCAAGGCCTATGGTTATGTAAAATACTTCCATCCCAGCACAGAAGCAGATCAGGTGGACTGGGGATGGTTTTCCGTTTATGGAAGTGCGCAGGTTCTGGAGTGTCAAAACAAGGAAGATCTGCTGCAGACCATGCAGCAGATCTTTGAGCCGATCTCCCCCACACTCATCTTCTGCTTGACAGAACCTATCTTTTCCATCGTTTATGTGTCCATAGCCAACCATACGGTTCTTCCCTAATGTTCTCGGTTAACAAGTCTATGTACTTTTGGGTTATTTCCCCGTCGCCCATGGATTCTGCTGTGGAACATACCGGCAAGCAGACTATTTTGTAATTTCCTTTTGATAGCTGTGTAATATTTAGATATACAACAGCCGTCCTACTTTTTCGGGCCACTTTTTCCATACCGGAAAAAAGATATGTTTCCTGATTCAATAGCGTAAACCTATACTTTTCTTTTTTTATGTGCGGGCACTGGTCCGCAAGAAAAAGATAGACGGCCGGAGATGAGTTTTTAGTTAAAATATGGCGTATAATTTCCCTGTCCGGTATTAACTTCATGCCAAAACGGGACCGGAGTTTAACCATCAACCTGTTCATAGTCTCAGATCCAAGGGGTTTGTAAACGGCAAACATTTCGTGGCGTATCTTATATGGCATAAAATTCAGCATCTCCCAATTGCCACAATGTCCCATACAGGCAATAACATTCCGCCCGGAGTTTACATATTGGTCTATCAACTCCAAGTTCTCAAATACTATTTTTCTATCAAGTACTTCTGGGGGAACAGAAACACTTTTTATAATTTCGGCAAAATAAGAAACAAAGCAAACGTAGAACTTTTTTACAATTGCCTGAATCTCCCCATATCGCCTATCGGGAAAGGAACGTGCAATGTTTTGAATTACTACCGCTTTCCTGTACCCAATAATGTAATAAGAAAGGAAAAAAGTAAAAGAAGCTATTGCATACAGGAATCCCATCGGTAGCAGACTCAAGGCATAGACAATAATATAAACACTTCTATATACAACAGATTGTAAGGCCTGCTTCATTTTCATGGATTAAAACTTCATTTTTAAACCAACTGAGCCATACGGGGAAACAGAAAAATAATAATCATTATCTCCAGCAAACACACCTTTCAAAGTTCTATCGCTGAAAGATGCAGGACGAAACAGATTAATTCCTGCCATACCCGTCACAGAGAGACCTTTTGTGCCAAGTTTTAGCTCAGGACGAAAGCCTGTAACGATATATTGATGGGAAAATATTTGATCCTTTCCATCCCTTTCCAATAAGGCAGCCTGCCCGTTCATTTCAAGAGCATACGATAATTTTAATCTGTCATTATAATCAAAGCCTGTCGATATATCCAAGCCCTCCACCAGTTCAATATTCACATCGAATCTCCCGTTATGCCTCCAGTTCAAGTAAACGGCAGGAAATATCATCGGATAACCCAGTGAACTATTTATTGCAACACCCGCACCAATGTCAAGATTGGGATTCAGATGGCGGATAAAAACTACGCCTCCACTTCCAAGCACATTCTTGAAGCTGATTTTAGAAAAATCAGTAGAGGGAGTAAATATCCCTATTCCAGCACTTGCCCTCATCGACCACTTGTCGTTTAATGGCCGTAGATGATAAACACCTACCTGTAAGTTCATGATTTCGGATACCATGTATTCCGAAAAATCTTGGTTCCTCAAAGAAACATAAGTCCCACCAAAGGCGACTCCCCAAACAGTCGGCCGTTCGTTCTCATCTACTTTCATGGATAAGGGCATAGTGAACGCTGCCTGATAAATCATGGCAGAACCTTTGCTTTCACCGATTTTCTCTCTGGACTTATCTCCCGGAGGCAGGTAATAGTAGCCTGAATTTCCAATGTATTCCGTCTTGAAAGACACTTGTTGAGCTTTTCCCTCCAGACACAGTAGCGTAACCAATGCTGTTAGAAATAGTGATATTGATTTCATGATTTTGAAGTTGAATTGGAACATATTCGTTATGTATCCGGCTAAATAAATGGTGGAATGAAACTAAAACAGAGAGTGGCAACCTTAGACTTCAGCATCAGCCAGATGAAATCGAGCATGACTCAAGAGTCACATGGAGGAATGATTATCTGTGAAGCGAGATTCCATCCCGTTTCCTTCGTCACGGGACAGGTTATGACCGCTGAAAATCAAATTATAAACAGATGAAATGTAGAAGGAAGAGGATAAAATAAATTTTAAGGTTTTTCAGATGCGGCAGGAAGCCATTGTGCCGAAATTCAGGTTTTACCTATTGGCATGAACATAAACTTCGGTACACAATCTGTTTTAGCTTTGGGGCGTTTAGAATTTATGCACTATTCCAATAGCTGCGCCGTGACTTTTCATTGAGCCAGCTTTGGCTTTATGGAGATCTGCAAGTCCAAATTGGTAACTTGCATTTATTTGCCATTTTTTATTAAAGTCATATCCGATAATACCTCCGACACCATAATCAAAACGGCTCATTGCAGGCTCACCTGTCCCGCTATTCTCTTTAAATAAATTCAACCCGTCAGATTTTGCATAGAGTCCATAACCAACATAAGGGCCTGCTCCTACAAAAGCTTTTCCGCTTCCCACATTCCCTTGGATAATCCCATATAGAGGGATCTCTACTCCGATAGATTTGAATTTGTCGGATGATTCATCTGCCTTGGATTCCAACTTCGAGGACTTATAATATACATCGACCCCGGATTGCAGTGCAAAATTTGGGCTCAGGTCATACTTTAGGAAACCGCCCACAGAGCCGCCTATACCCATTTTACTCTTGAAGCCATTCATGTCACCACCTAGCCGGTAATTGGAAAGACTTGTTCCGGCTTTGAAGCCAATTGATACAGGTTTGTCCTGTGCGGACAATTGCGCAGAGAAAATAAGTGCTCCAACTGCAATGATAAATGTTACTACGTTTCTTTTCATTGTTCTTAAATTTTAATTATAAAACAAAAGAACAGCGTAAAGCGCGGAGGCGGAAGCTATAAAGGATAGGCTTCAGAATTCACTGAATGAAATGCAGCTTGAAGGCATTGGATTTTCAGCTGAAGCTAATCTACAATCCCATCCATCCATTTGAGAAAGTCAGGAACCCGTACACGACTTACCAAAACTTCATGTGGACATTCAGGTAAAAAGGTAAGTTTCAAACGACTGTTGAAGTATCTGGCTACATTTTCAATCGCTTTTACATTGGCGATACAATTCCTTGAAACACGAAAAAACAGATGGTTATGAAACTGTTGTTCTAACTGATCTAAGGTGTAATTAATGATATACCGCCTGTCGTTAAACGTATGAAGGAAGACGACGCCGTCTTCACTATAAAAATGGGCAATATCTTTCGTTTCTATATAATGATAATTTTCTCCTTTAGATATCAAAAACCGGTTTTTGGTCTTGAGCGATTGCATCTGCACAAAATTCGCAGAACTGGTTTTATAAGGGGGATTATGGAAAATATTCTCAAATTTGGTTAATGCCGCCTCTAATTCATTCTCCTCAAAAGGCTTCAATAGGTAATCAATACTGTTCAGCTTAAACGCTTTGATGGCATGCTCATCATAAGCTGTGGTAAAGATAACAGGTGTGGCAACCTCTACATGGTTAAAAATCTCAAAGCAGTTGCCATCTGCAAGACGAATATCCATAAGAATTATGTCAACAGTCGATTCTTTTAGAAACCTGATGGTATCAACGACTGTTTTGGTATGCTTTTCTAGCTGATAATCCGGTCGTAATTTCGCCAACATGCGCTTCAGTTCTTCATAAGCAAACCGCTCGTCTTCTACTATCAGGTACTTCATGGCTATATGTAAGGGATTTTCACAATAAATAGACCTTCCGTCTGCTTAACGGTGACTTCCTTAGCATAGATCCTGTATTGCTTGGTAATGTATTTCAGACCGATTCCACCCTTGTCCGCACTGCTTGAAGGCTGGATGTTGTTTTCAACTGTGATGTAATCGCTGTCGATAGTAATTTTGATATTCAATAGTGATTCTTCGGTCGCAACATTATGTTTGAACGCGTTCTCTATAAGTAATTGGAGAGTTAGAGGTACAATCTTGTTCCTTTCGCCATCCGATATTCTGTCTATTTGAAAAGTAAAGGAATCCTCAAACCTTGTTCTCATTAAATAGACATAGGAATCCAATGCGTCCAATTCCTCTGAGACAAACACCAGAGGCTGTTGAGAAAGAGAAAGGACGTACCGATACGTCTTTGATAGGGCTTTTGTGAACTTGTTTGCATTGTCCGGATTAATGTAAATTAAAGAAGACAATACATTCAGTGAATTAAACAGGAAATGTGGGTTTATCTGTGATCTTAAAGTTTCGTGTTGAAACAACAGGATCTTGCGTTTGGCTTTTTCGGAATCGGCTATGGCCTTTTGTTCGGACTGGAAGTAATGGATCAACTCGAAAACCAACAAAATAGGGACATTGGTTGTCATTGCAAATGCGAATTTGACAATGAAAGGAGGCAATCCCTCCTCGGGAACAAGGAACACATTGTATATGAAAAAATTAAATATCCATAATAATATCAGGCATATAGCTGAAATACCTACAATATCAGCCATAATACGCAAAAAGATATTTTTGGAGTATGGCAAATGCTTATTCAGGAGCAACAATAATCCGTAGTCTGCCATACACATGGCAAGGATGACGACATAATGCGCAGAAAGCTGTATGTGAAAGTTCTTCCATAAATCTTCTTTCATCACAATAATGCTAAAAAGCATTTGGCACAGGGCATAGACCAGTGATGAGAAGAAAAAGATAAGCAGTCTTTTACTATTTACTTTTTTTTGAATCATTATTCAAAAGTAAAATTTCTCTATAAGATTCATCACTAACTCCCCCTGTTTTCCGATGAACTTCATTATTTGGAGGATGAATTTAACAGATGATGTTCTTTTTCTTTTTATAAGTATATCCGCAATGAAACCAGTAGCCAAATAAGTTCTAACTGACAGTTAGTGACACTTGCTTTATTAGGGTTTTAAGTCGCTTTAAACTAGGCCGAAATAGATGGTTTTGACCATGAATAGTATCAATTTCATAAATCGATTTCCGAACGAAGCTTCCTGCGTTGAATTTATCAAAGAGCAAAGAATCCAGCAGAGAATTAGCTGTAAGAAATGCGCCAGTTGCAAGCATTATTGGCTTGAAAACAGCTATAAAGTATCCTTACTATCGGAAAATATAATTGTCAGTCAAACCAAAAAGTTTGTAATGTGTTGATTTTAACTACATACGTACTTGCACAGCAGGCCTGTCTGTCATTGGGGTCTTTGATCACTTGGCCTGATAATCCTATTCATTTCCACTCCCACTTTTCCCTTTTCTACCATGAACTCTTGATATAGACCGAATAGATGGAAATATTACTTTCTCTCTGTGTTTTATTGATAAACCTGAAGTAAACCACATCGGCGCCCGCATTATACTGCTCCGAGAAATGAAACCTTCTCAACAACTCCGGCTTAATATCCTGATACCGGGGCAGTAAATGATACTCCTCCAGAACCACCACTCTGTCAATCCAATAGGTCTTTAGATGGATTTCATTCCCGGGATCCAGCATGGGATATAGGTAATCGTATAACGGCTGTTCCCATCGATCGGGTAGCGCCCTCTTGCCTATCATCCACTTATAAAGAGACTTTCCGCTTATACCCAGCTCATCCTCTATCGCCGATATCCGTAAAAAATGCCTGTGCATTACCAAAAACTGTCTGGCCAGTGAGTCTGCTATCATATAGTTGTGTGGTGGATATAGAATTAACCACTAAAATTATCACTTCTTTTCTGAATATTTCAAGCATCCGATTACCCCCTTGGAAACTAAAAAATCAACCGAATCACCTGCTTTATAGCTGGACTCAGTACATAAAAAACATAAAAATGAAACAACTTCCCCAGACTCCAATCGGGCATTTACTTCATAAGCATCCCCGCAGCTATCGGGATCTTCGTTTCCACCACGGGCAAGCTGTGCTACGCAACGAAAACCTAGTGCTTTTGACTTTTGCTTTCAGTTTATTGTCTTATCGCTCTATTAAACGTTGAGGTAATATTGAATACAAACTCACTAGTGTATTTTCCGTCAGAATCTAAATCGGGATCAAGAATCGTTATTTCAAAGCCAGAAAGTTTGTCACTTTGGAATAGCATATAAGTTAACTCGTTAAATTCAGCATAAGTAAGGCCATCTTGTGTTCTGCTGTCAACACAAGGCATTAGCCCGTCATTTAAGACATCAACATCTATATGAAGCCAAAATCCATCTAGCTGCTTGTCGGAAACATCTTTGAGAAAGGCCTGCACACATTTTACAATGCTCTCTTTTCGAAGTTCAACGAGACTTATATATTTTGCATTAGAGTTGCGAATCTCATTTTCATACGCTTCATCATACTCTCTGTTGCCAACACACCAAAGGTTTTCTTCCATAATATACGGAGACAAGTTGAGTATATCGCTCATTTTCTTATGCCCTTTACCGGTAACAAGGGAAGCTACTAATCCTCCAACACCACCTGTTTCTGATAGGGAAATATCCATAAAATCAGTATGCCCATCAAGATAAAATAATGCATAATTCCCTGTTTGTTTTAAAGCAATGGCTGAACCTAGCATAATACTACAGTCCCCGCCTATGATTAACGCTAACTTTTTATCTTCAAGCAATTTTCTAATTGTCTTAGCCTGATATATTGAATATTCGACTATTGAATCCGCATTCAAAATCCCAGTCTCAGGATCTTTTACATTGCTATACTTAGGAGGGACAAGTTTTATAATACTCTCAGGACCAATGTTACTATGAAAACTATGAGTGTTTAAGAAATTTGGTAATGATTTAACTCCAGGTTCCTTTCCTGTATATGGTTCTTTTAAACCAAGATTTGAAGGGCATTCAACTATGGTAGCTTTTTTCATTTATTTACTTTTCTAATTTGCATTGGGCATAATGGTTCTCAGCTATACGCAGGCAGGGGATTTTATCACTGAACTTCCTACAAAGGACTGAACTTCAAATTTAGCACTTTCCTGTCCTACGAAGCACAGTCTGTCCCCCGATAGCACCCCCCATGCGTGCGTATAGGTGTTGTAGCGGGTCATTGTTTATCGTTCGTTTAATTTATTTCCTTGAATTAAAACTGAGGTCTTGATTGATTGTTCTTTTAAATGTAAGAATCTCTTTCGTTCTTCATCTTGTTTAAAATTCTCAAAATCTTGCTCCCGTCCTTCAATAATGTATATTAGTTGAGTTAATAATATGATTTTTTATTCGATTGTGACTCTTTTTAGCAAACTGCCTTTCAATGTTAGAAGAAGAAATTTGTTCTGCATTAGTCCAATAGTCTGCTAGAAAGGGATATTTTTACTGCCAAAAACTGCCGTATCCAATTGCTCATAGTAATGTATGGCAGATTTAAGAATGTCGTCACTCATCAACATCCAATTTTCTGGGTTAGAGACTACATTGTCAAGGGACATATGTAAGCTTACAATTATTTTTCTCACTTTTTAAAAAATCTTAATTTAGATTTTATTGTATTTAATTCAATTTAATCGGGTTGATATAGGTCAAATTGATTTCCATACAAGTCTTTAAATCCTACGCCTTTACCTTCTGGCACTTCCGAAGGTTCTCCATTAAAAACAACTCCTTTCGCTTTCATTCTATTATAATCGTCAATTATATTATCAGATTCAAACATCACAAGTACTTGTCCGCCTGCTTGGTGTCCAACTTGCTTTTTTTGTTCGGGCGTTTCTGCTTTTAATAATTCGAATACCGTTGCATTGTCTTTCTGTGGGGCAACTGTCAGGTAACGCCAATCAGAAGAGAAAACCATATCGTTAACTACACTAAAACCCAGCTTGTCAACGTAATAATTTTTTGCTTCATCCACGTCATTTACCAAAATGGTGATTTGAATTGCTTTTGTTATCATAATTTGTTTATTACTATTTATTAATTGTCTTAGAATTAAATGTCAATCGTTTATGATACAAGTAGTAAGACCCGAAAATTATGCCTAAAATGACTATTGGGAAAATGGTATATGTTAGTGGATTTCCAACTGCTATCTGTGAATAAGTAGCTCCAATAACATCAAACACAAGACCTGCATAAGCCCATTCTTTTAGTCTTGGAAATTTAGGAATCAAGATTGCTATCAATGCTAAAATTCTTGCCGTACCCAAAAAGGGTGATAGGTATGCAGGATAGCCAAGTGACGTAACCTAAACTCGGGATTAGTAAGCCTGTAAAAACCCAATAGAGAAAATTTATTAGTTTCATCTGTTTATAATTGTTTTTTAGCGGTCATATGGAATCTCGCAAGGTTATAATCATCCCAGTGTGTGACGTTCTCGTCATGCTCGATTTCATCTGTTTATAATTTGTTTTTCAGTGGCCATAACTTGTCCCGTGACGAAGGAAACGGGATAGCCTGTCCCGAACTCCATTCGGGAGAATCTCGCATAGCTGATAATCATATCAGTGAGTGCCGCCTTCGACATACTCGATTTCATTGCTTATTTTTCTTGATAGTTAATCATCCAATTGATACCAAATTTATCTGTAAAACTTCCGTAATACGCACCCCAAAACATATCTTGGATTGGCATTTCTACTTTGCCATCAATAGAAAGTTCATCAAATAATCGTTTTGCTTCTTCTCTTGAATCAGGTTCAAGTTGGATGTGCATATTATTACCTTGTGCCAAATTAAATCCCATTTCTTTGGGTGCGTCAGTCCCCATTAGAATATGTCCGCCAAGAATGGGAAGTTCGATATGCAGAACCATCTTTTTTACCGGTTCTGCAATGGGTGGGTGGTTTGGGTCAGCAGGCAGGTCTCCAAATCGTTTGATTCCATTGATGAAATCTGTTTTAAAAACGGACTTGTAGAAGTTGAATGCTTCTTCTGTGTTGCCCTGAAAATTCACATAAGTTGATACTCTTGCCATATTGTTTGATTTATTTTGTTTTCGAAGTTTAAATTTTGCTTCTATGTATTGGTCAAGATTTTCGAGAGCCATTGTAAAGCCTTCTTTAAAACCCATCTCGATAATTTTTTCTAAATCAGCAAGACTATCATACTTGGCAGTAATGGTTACAAGGGTTTTTTCTCCATTTTCATTGAACTCATTTGTCCAAAGTGTTCTGGGCATTTCTTCGTTTACCATTCCGTTTTCATCACAAAATGCGTCCCAACCCGAAAACATGGCCTGATGCATAATTTTGATGTAATCATTTTTGCACCAATGGCATTCCTGCCTGTGTTCACTTTCGGTATTAAACATTTCGTAGAGCCACATTCCGCCTTCTCTAAAATCCATTGATTTTGTTCTTGTTTGATAGGGTTTAGGTGCCCACCATTGGTCCAAAATCTCAGGATTTGTCCACGCTTCCCAAACCAATTCGAGATTGGCGGCAAACTCCCGTTTTACGTTTACGGTGTTGTTCTCTTTGTTGACCAGGAAGTCAAATTTTAAGTTTGGGTTCATTTATTTTTCGATTTTAATTGTTCCAAAACGGTATCCAATTGGTCAAAACGTTTGGCGAACAATTGCTTAAACTGTTCCAGCCATTTTTCTATATCTTTCATCTTGTCTGCATTCAGATGATAATGAATTTCCCTGCCCTGCTGTTCCTGTTTGAGTATTTCACATTCCGTGAGAATTCGCAAATGTTTAGAAACTGCTTGTCTGCTTGAATTGAAGTGTTCCGCTAGGGCATTGGGCGTCATAGCGCCAACGGCTAAAAGCAAAATGATGGCTCGTCTTGTTGGATCTGCTATTGCTTGAAAGACATCTCTACGCATTTTTATAATTAATTTTACTGAAGCAATAGTAATTAATTATTACTATTGTAAGAGCGGTAACTGGCAAAAGTAAATGTGGTATAAAACCATCTACTATTATGAATCCAATACTTGCACAAATTAAATCTATTGCAAAACCTGCATATGCCCACTCTTTAATTCTAATGGGTATCTGCGGAATGACAATTGCAATAATGCCCAAAACTTTAAAGCAAGTAATCATAATTGGAAAATAGTATGGATAGCCCAAATGCATTATTACATCAACACTAGTCGGGTCATCATAAGCGAATAAAGGTCCAATCCCTAACCACACAGTCATCATGGCAGCGGTAATCCAATATGTGATATTTACTTTTTTCATTTCTTTGGAATGTATTTCATTATAGCAATACCACAGTCAAATTTTTTACATTCTGCCAATTCCAAACTTAGATTTTGGGGTAATTCTTTAAAAATAGGCATTCCGCTTCCTATGGCTGTAGGATTAACAAATAAGTGAAGTTCATCTATGAGTTTATTTTTAATGAGTGCGGAAACAAAAGTACCTCCGCCATAAACCATAATATCCTTACCTGATTTACTTTTTAAATTGTTGATTTCTTCAACTAATTCACCTTTTGCAATTTCGGTGTTGTCCCAAACTGATTTGCCAAGTGTTTTTGTAAAGACTACTTTTTGAGTTGTAGCATATTTAACTCCGCCTTCATACTCTGGATTGTTAGGGTCTTTAGCAACATTTGTCCAATGGGGAATAAAG
Organism: Algoriphagus sp. 4150; assembly: GCF_031457395.1. Classification (NCBI taxonomy): domain Bacteria; kingdom Pseudomonadati; phylum Bacteroidota; class Cytophagia; order Cytophagales; family Cyclobacteriaceae; genus Algoriphagus; species Algoriphagus sp. 4150. Next base: position 129,906 of record NZ_JAVDWS010000016.1, on the reverse strand, counting down.
CCTTCTGCCAATTTTCTACCTAAAACAATTGTGTCCACAGGTTCAGTAATCTTTCGAACATAATTTAGAATGTCTTCTGTCCAGGGAAACTTCATCCAATCCATTTCTCCATTTTGTCCTGAAATAAAACCGTCAATGGTCATTTGAACTTGCAATTTTAATTTTCTCATCTGCTTTTATTTTTAATTACGAAACCAATTGATTGCAAATATATACGCAACCATTCGGTTTCTCAAATTTATTTTCATTTTTTTATCAGACAGTAGAAAATTAGAATAGTGTTCTTGGTTTCGGGTCGTTGTTTTTTCCGGTTACTATTATTGCTTTTGTCTCGCCCATTACTCATCGGACCTTATAATGGAGAGCAATTTCACCCCTTGACATTTGTATTATGTTTAGCAAATCCAATCGGTTCGAATTCCGGACACGGGTAAAAAAGGAAATTCCTTCTCCGAAAAATACCGGATATTGAATTACCCAATATTCGTCTATTAGATTCAGTCTGTTTAATATTTCAAAGGTTGTTGGGCTGCCAAACATTAAAATATTCTTGCCTGTCCGGTTTTTTATTCCGTGAATTCGCTCAGCTATGTTATCGGAAATAACAGTTGCTCTATTCTTACTTCCGGATAAGGACTTTGATATGACAATTTTTTCGGCATCATTATACCAATTGGAATATTTAATTTCGCTTGGTATCACTTTTTTATTGTCACGTGTAGTTGGCCAAAAACTTTCCGGCATTTGATAAGACATTCTTCCAACTAAGGCAGCATCTGCTTCGTCTGTCAGACTACAAACAAAATCTAAATTTTCAGGGCTCGGTTTAAAATTGTCAAATTCTCCATTTATTCCTGCTACAAAGCCATCCAATGAAGTATGTACTATAAGAATTAACTTTCTCATTTTGTTTGTCTTTTTGTCCTCATGCGGCTGTTTTCTACAATGCCCGCTGACGGTTTGCAGTTATCAGAAGGTGGCGATTTCGGAGTCCGCCGCGGCGGATCAACCAAGCATAACTTGTCCCGCAATAGCGGGACAAGTTGATACGAGGTGGAATGTTCAATTAACCACTGAACCCGCTTTTTTTTGCCAAATGCCTGCTAGCGGCTCGTTGTTCTCACTCGTTCGTGTCGGTCAGCATTATTTTTCAGCTTTTTTCGTCAAGGAATTTTTCAATCATTGGAACTACAAGGTCGCTTTCTTTAAAGTCAGGTGTTATTGTTGTAACTTCTCCAATATATTGTCCGTGTCCGCCAGGAATTATTGCTAATTCAGAGTTGGCAATTTGTCTGTACAATTCAATAGCGTGTTCAGGTGTAATAACATCTTTGTCGCCAATAATAATTAATGTTGGTGCTTTAATGGATTTTATCAGTTCGTCCGGAATGTCTTTGAAGTTTACCATTCTCTTTGCATCTCTATCGTGCATTACTTGCAAACCATTCGTGTCTGCTGCAACTTTTTTGTAACCCTCTTTCAGTTGCTCAGGCATATTTTCCAATTTGGCATTTTCCATAAAGCCCCAAAACCAATCAGGAACTCCGTTTCGTTTGGCAAGTGCTGAACCTAAAATCATTTTGTCAACTAATTCAGGATGTCGAATAGCGATTTGTAAAGTAGTTGTTCCACCATTGCTAAAACCGAAAAAGTCAGCTTTGTCAATTTTTAAGTTATTAAGAAGTGTAGCAACATCATCTGCGTCCTGTTCAAATGTAAGGTCAGCATTACGGTCATTTGTCCGTCCGTGAGCTTGAAGTTCAACAGCAATTACCTGTCTGTTTTTAGCAAGTAGTGGAATGATTTTTTCAAAATTTGTCTGAATGGTTGAACCACCACCGTGAATTAAAACAGTTGGTTTTCCCTGTCCGTGAATCTCATAATACATTTTCAGTCCATTCACTTCGGAATAGCCATTTTGAAAAGTCAAACTATCACTTGTTGTTGTCGCCATACTATTATCTGTGTTTTCTGCTTTGTTGTTGCACGAAGTCAATGTGAAAAAAGTCAACGCTAAATAAATAATTGTCTGTTTCATTTTACGTTGGTTGATAGTAAAATACAGTTGCGCCAGAATTTAGGGATTTTGTTTTAATGAGTTTAAAAACAATCCTATCCTTTATTTGGTCAAACAATGGCAGACCCTTTCCCTCAATGATAGGGTGAATGCAAATTTGAAATTCGTCAATAAGATTATTATTTAATAGTTGAATAATCAAACTCCGACTCCCCACCAAAATATCCTTTCCTGATTGTTGTTTGAGTTCCAAAACTTTTTCGTTTAGTGAACTGTCTGAAAGTTTTGCAGTGTCCCAGTTCATGTTTTCTAGGGTATTGGAAAAAACAAGTTTTGGGATTTTGTCTATTGAAATGGCAAAGTCGTCCATTGATTTTTTACCGGAAGGATTTTGCACTAGTATTTTCCAGAACTGCATAAGTTCGTAGGTTGTCCGTCCATATAAAACAACTCCTGCATTATCTAATAGGTCAGAATAATGTTGGTGTAGTTCTTCGCTAGCAACTCCTGTCGTATGGTCGCAAACACCGTCAAGTGTCATATTGAAAGCTGCAATTACTTTTCTCATATCCCGCAATTTTCTTTTTCAAGATTTAAGTCAATAAAGTCTTTCCATTCTTTATTTTCTGTTTGAATATACCACTTGCCACTTATTTTTGTGTTTTCTTCATTGCCGTTTTTTTCAATCATTTATGAGTGTTGTAAGGTCGTCTTACAATGCCCGCTGACTTCCTTTATCCAAACCAATTTACAATTGGCTTTTTTGACCTCCTCTTCTCCGTGTGGAGAAGAGGAGGTCATTTTAGTAAAACCAAAAAATCCAATACTCTTACTCATTCGATGTTGTTCCGTTTGGATTTAGGACAGTTTTAGCCACGATCGATCCATTTAATACATTATACATAAATTGTTGGGAGTCGGTAAATCCCAAGCTTATCTTATTCAGATCCACATGAATGCTTAATTCGGTATCCGGGTTAAAATCAGCCGCAGTACCTTCTCCTGATTAATCCTGCAAATCCAACAGAATTTGGATATTAATCACTATTGTTTTGCAGACCTGCCAATCTTTTTTCGGTAATCAATCCTTAATAAAACCGTAAGAATCAATAAAGAAACCAGAGACCCAAGGGTTTCAGCGGAATTCCTTCAAGTTTCCAGTTTGTTTTGATGATTTTGGAAAGACCAAAAGCCATAGGCAAAGTACAGAAGCCGATATAAAAACTGATCACTGAATTGATGTAAGCGGACATGTCTGAGTTGTACCAAAAAAGACCGATAATCGCCCAAATCAGGCAGGCACTTCCCGTAAATTCTACCCCGTTTTTTGATTCAATTGAAAGTTGGGTCCGCTGGATTTTAAGTTGTAAACTCCCTTCGGTGGTCTTGCTGTTGATGCCTGAGAAACCTTTAGCCATGGAGAAAAAACGGGGATTAAGTGATGAGTTGGTTATTCTATTAAAGAAAATTAATGGTCATATTTTCAAAATCCAGGGTCATTCTATCAAATTTAGCTATCAGATCCTGGCCAATATTTCCATATACATGCGTCCATTTTTCATTGGGAATTTCTTTCAAAACCGCCGTTTTTGGAAAATGAAGCACTTGACCATTTACTTCGATCCTAAAATCAATATGATGGCCCGGAAGCTCTGTGTGCCCTCCTGCTCCGCCGAATTGGATTTGTTCCAGTGGAAATTCGGCTTCAATTTGTTCCTTGTTTTGCCTGAAGTAGCGTTGATACAGCATCGTTTCATCTGCCCCGGTATCCAGGTAAAAATGTTTCCCGTCCAGTTGAATCAGAACACTTAACCGGTCCATGGCCATATTGGATTTTAAGTAAATATCTTCTCCCTGCGAATTATCTGCGGCAACAAAGCTTCCGTCTTTTCCGATACTGATCCTTCTCAGGGATTCCATGACCGGATATCCCAGTATCCCGTGGATCTGATAATCAATTTGTGGAAATGCCAGGTGTTCATCGGAAAGCACCAGAAACACCACGTTTTCAAATATGGCAGTACCTAACTTTATTTTCCCGCTAACAGCCAAGTTGGCATATACCATCGCTCCGGTAATGGTTCCGACCTGTATGGAATCTTCCAGTATCTTCATATTTAATTTATGCGCACCGGAGCGTGTAATGGTTGAGAGATTTGCCCCGGTATCAAAAATCATGGGAATGGAATCCTTTTCTGAGCGTATAATCAGATTATTTAACCCAGCCGGATCCTTGGTCATTTGTTGAATTACCGGGCCTTGAAGGATAGATTGCTGTACCGGTTGATTTTCGAGAATTGACCAGATTTTGAGTGAATTTTCATAATTGTCAAGCTCTTCTGTGGAGAGGAGCACTCCAAAATCTTCAATTATCCGGGTCGCAGTTTCTTTTGCTTTTAGGTAGTTAAAGGATTTATAGGCATTATCGAGTCTTACCTCAAGGAGTTTCAGTCTGAGTGAATCATGAATTTCCGGATTTTCTGCATCAAGTACCTCTACCAGTGATTTTTCAGACCGTTCTGTCCTGTTAAATGCATTTGCTAAAATTGCAGTAAGCATATTTCGGTGTAGCGGGGTGAGTTCGGATTCACGCACTCCATAAATCTCTGAAGCTGAAAAGAAATCCTTCTCATAACAAAGGGAAAGAATTTCTTCAAAGATCTGATCCTGATTTTGAGGACTGCACCCAATTCCAATTGAAATTAATAGGAAAGACACTAACCAATATTTCATTTATTCCCTGTAATTAAGTTGCCGGCAAATATGCAGTAAAGGGAAGGCATGAAATTGTAAAAAAACGACACTTTGATAATAACTCACAAATTTACTAATACGGAACCTTTCAGATTTTGGCACGCATCCCGCTAAGCGTTACGGGAGACATGCCTAAAAAAGTGACTATCGAGCCTAATGACACCCGCTGCAGGATAAAAGGGTGCCGTGAAGGCAACGTTCGGTAGCGTTCTCCAATGCGTTGTCAAACTGAAGGGATAAAGTTCTTTCCAACATTGTGCCCTTTTTACCTCAATGATTGACATATGCCTGAACAGATACTCAACAGTATCTTGCGGCAAACCTGCCATTTCAACTATTTTTTTCTAATGCAGAAAACAATGATTTCTATAATTCAGGACAAAAAACACCTAAAAAAACCTGACGGTCCGAATGTTTTACGTTTAGTTCTCCGATAATAACCGGAACAGTAATTCCGGATCGCAGGCAGTCAATCCATAGATTTCTTTTGGATTTTGTGCTTAGATATTTGTCCTCTTTTTCATTTAGGTCCACAAACTGAAATAAAGAGGTGAGAAATTAGCATAGTGCATGAAGTTATACCCTTCAGTTGGAAAGTTTTCTTGGGGGAGTGAAACCCTGGCACGGTTGAGTTTCGGTTTTGCTAAGTTTTTTATCAGCACATAAAATTATCTGTAATTTTAAAATCAGCAAGCTTAGCCATAGAAATCGGGAGCCCAAGTTTATTTAAATACTTCGATTTAAAACCCATTAGTTTTTTAGGATTCAAACCCGAAAAGTATCGGACTTCCTTAATGAAATGGGATTGATCTGTGTAATACAAAGAGTAAGCGATATCTGAGAATTTATTGAATTCACCTGATTTAATTAATTCCATTGCTTTTTTAAACCTCATTACCCGTAAATAGTAGCCGGGACTTACCCCGATTGTCTGATTAAATTTTCTTTCCAGTTGTCGGGTTGAAATTCCCAATAAATCCGTCAATTCTGACACGGAAAATAATTCGGGTTGAATTTGTATTTGCTTTAATACTCCGGTAAAATATTGGTCTTCACTGGGATTATCGGGGATTTTTGAAATTAGGAACGTTTCAAGTAAGGTCAATCGATCCAACGCCGGCAATTGTTTATTCAATTTAAATTTATACGATTCACTACAAAATTCTTTGAATGCTATGATTTTATTGGTTGCCTTAAATGCCGGAAATCGGAAAAGTTTGTGAATTCCCTGTGGCTGAAAAACTACACCCGCCATTGAAATATGTGCTTGGACAAAATATCTTCCTGGACCAGTTTGTTGCCCATACAAAAAACAGCCCGGTAATGCTTTGCCTTTTCCATTGTATAGCCCCTCACCTTTTAACTGAGCACACTGTGACATGATACCAGAGGAATTATCGGCAGTGGTTATTAATTCCAATACACCCGAATTCATCCGATTTGTTTCCAGAGTCCAGCAGTATTGAATGAATGGACGAAGGCAAGTTTGAGGCGTAACAATCTGGTATTTCATGGAAGTGTGTGATTGATTGGAAAGCTGTTGGATAAAATTTCTTTTAACTGTTACGAAAGGGGAATACCTGAATTTCCGGAAGAAGGACAGAAAGCGGGTGAGTCAGGACGGAGGCAGGATTAATGCCTCCTAAAAAAGTCCCAGATTAATTCAGTGGCATCGACCGCTGAAGAAGGGGGGTCCGCTCCGGGTCTGGCTATATTACCACCCGGCCAGGAATGACCACCATCTTCAGTTACAAAAAGTTCAATGGTATTATTTGTCCCATTTCCCCACAACTTATAGGTGTAATCCTGAAATCGGCTCTCTACGGGAACAATCGGAAGCCCATTGATAGAGCTCCACACAGCAAGTGTTGAGTCAACCGGGGAAAAATGATATCCTGCCAGTCCAATCCCACCATTAAAAGGAATAATCTCATCCAATATCGAATGAATATGCAGAATTGGGAGGGCTTTATCAGAAGAACAATTCCTTGCCACCATGGTCCCGCTGACCGGGGCAACAGCAGTGATCTTCTCAGGAATTTCGCAGGCCAAACGGTAGGCAAGCATTGCACCGTTTGACATTCCAGTAACAAATATTTTCTCAGGATCACCCTGATACTGCCCAACCATGACATCAATCACTGTGGAAACAAAACCGACATCATCTGCCTGACTTTCCATCGCATAGTCACAGCATTTCCCGGCGTTCCAGGTTCGGATACCCAATGGCCCTGATCTCGGTACTCCTTCTGGATAGACAATGACATATTCTGACTCGGCTGCTTTGGCCGTGAGTCCGTAATCCCGCTCTGCCTGTCCGGCATTTCCTCCGGTGCCATGTAAGGCAACCACAACAGGAAATTTTCGGGTTCCCTCCTGTTGATAATAATTTGGCGGAAGATTAATGAGGTAGGTTCTCTTTATTCCGTCTACGATCATTTCCTGATAAAACTTGAATTCCTTGGGAGATTCTTCCTGCGCACAGGATATCAAAGCGATCAGGATCATTCCGAATGTTTTGATAATTGGCCAATTCATGGATACTCTCATCATTAAATAAGTTGGTTTTGGAAACATATTGCCGGATCCCGAGGCTGGAATAAGTCCGCCGTCAATAAGGCATTTTGGTAGAAACAAGATTTTTATTTAGGAAAAATTCCAGGTTTGAGTCACTGCTGTTATAAAAAAATACCTGATGCTGGAAAAAAGGCAACTGAGCCTGCTCCCTGACCATGAAAAGGTTCAACCGGGATTAAGTCAGTTTGAGCTGCAATTTCTACCGGTTGGAATAATACGATTGGCTTGAATTCAACCGGGGTTTGCAATTTTGAGCACATTAAAAAATCGACTCATGAAAACACTAGTGAACAAAAACCTTTTTACTGTTCTAATTCTGATTTTTACCGGATTTGGTACAGGAGCCCTGGCCCAGTCAAATTGGTCTGAAGAAGACAAACAGGCTTTGAAGGAACGGTTTGAAAAATACAGTGAGCAATTGGATTTAACCGAGGACCAAAAAACAAAAACCAATGGCATTTTGGAGAAATATTGGAAAGGTATCGGTACGCTATCCAATTCCAACGCAGGTAAACTTCAAAAATTCAAAGAATGGAAATCCTTGAAGGAAGAACGGGATAACGCGATGAAAAAGGTTCTGGATGCCCGCCAATATGCCCTTTTTGAGCATTTTCAGAAAGAAATCAGGGAAGAAATGAAGAAAAGGCGTGGAGGAGGGAATTGAGGAACAGCATTTATCGGTTTTCAAACCATTGCCTGAACTCAGATACTCTGGCTTTGCTGATTAAAATCAATTCCTCAGATTCGGGTTCCACATGAAGGGAAAGCCGTCCGTTGAAGTAGTATTCCGCACTCCGGATGGCTTTCCGATTTACAAGAAACTGCCGGTTAGCCCGGAAAAACAAGCCGGGATCCAGTTCATCCTGCAATTCATCGAGACGAAGGTCAAGAGGATAAGTCTGTTTTTTATGGGTACGGGCATGAACTACTGTTGTTTCTATATAAAAGAATGCCACATCATCGGAAGGAAGAGGAATTAGCTTATCCCTGAAATGCACCAAAAATGTACGGGGATTTGAACTCCTGGATTTTCGAAGGAGATGCAGAATCAAAGATTCATCCAACGCAGGTTTTCGAAGTTGCTCGAATTTTCGAATGCTAAAGGTCAAATGTTTTTCATTAATGGGTTTCAGCAGATAATCAATGCTGTTCACCTTGAAAGCATCAATGGCGTACTGGTCAAAGGCAGTGGTGAAAATTACCGGAAAATCCACTACCACTTTGGTGAAAATCTCAAAGGAAAGACCGTCTTCCAACTGGATATCAAAAAAACCGAGATCAGGGTAACTTCCTTTAATACGAAGCCATTCTACGGCCTCCTCCACACTTGGAAGTATGGCCAAGAGTTGAAAATCGGGTACCAGATTGGAAAGCATGGCTTTTAAGTTTGCTGCGGCTCCCGGTTCGTCTTCAACCAAAAGAATTTTCAACGGCTTCATAATAACAAAATGGTAACCTGAAATGAATTTTGAACATATGCTACCCGTACGGAATCATGACCTAACAGTTCGTATCTTTTTTTAAGGTTTGTCAACCCTATACCATAACTCAATCCTATAGAATCCTTTTTCTGTAAATTATTTGAGACTATAATTTCATTATTTTGCTGAAAGATTCTGATCTGCAAAGGTTTTTTCAAAGAAATTAAATTGTGTTTAACCGCATTTTCCACTAGCAATTGAAGTCCAAACTGGGGTAGCTTTTTTGAAAATTCAGATTCCTTAATTTCCAATTCCACAGAAAGTCCTTCTCCAAACCGGATTTGCATCAAATAAAGATAGGCCTGCAGAAATCCCAGTTCCTCCCTGAGTTCTACAAGTATAGAATCCCTGTTTTCGAGGGTGTATCGAAAACAGTCGGATAAGTGACCGACAAATCGGATTGCCTCTCCGGAATTATTTCTTATCAATCCTGAAAGTGAATTTAGCGTGTTAAAAAGGAAATGTGGATCCATCTGGCTTTTGAGCGCCTCAAGTTCTGTCCGTTCTTTTTCAAGTGCCATTGCATCCAGTTTCCGTTGGTCTAGTTTAGCCCGCTCCGATGCCTCATAAGCATATACCACCAGCAGACAAACGATCAAGATACCCGAATGCCGAAAAAGGAAAACCAAAAAGAATGCTCTGGAATATTCCAGGTCAAATACGATTCGAAGAATGCCCGAAAGTAAAATGGAAAGTAAGATGATCAACAGAAAATTCAATAATCCCAATGTAGCCTTCCTGAAGCTACCGGGTGGAATAAGGTGTTTTTTCCAGAAAAAATTAAACTGAAATAACACGAATGAACTGACAAAGGTCGAAAAAAACAGATACGCCATTCTTGGACTTACTTGGGTTCGCGAAAAAGTCCGATTAAGTATTTCCGCCATTTCAAAAAGTGATACCCATGGTAGTAAAAAAAATACTGCCATGGCTAAGGAAATACTAAGGGAAATTTTCGTTTTGGGATTCATCTTTGAAATATCAAAGAAATTAATTTTCAAGCAATTCAAACTAAAATTCAGACTCAAAATCTCCAGCTTCACCGGAAAAAAAAGAAGATTCAGGAATCAGATCAACGAATCAAATAAACAGGTATTATAAAATATTCTCCGAAAGCCCGGGTAAACTTCGGGGACCGGAAACGGCTTGTGTATAAGTATCTGTTCAACTTTATTCAATTGAATCTATAGTTTAATCTCTGCGGTCAATGTCGCTCTTTTACAATTTACATCTGAGGAAATACAGGAGTTTTATGTGGGTGACGAAGAATCTCATAATGGAAATTTAAGCCCAGACCTAAAATCAAGTAGCTCAATCAGAGTAATTTTACAAACAAAAAATGCTGACGAATTATTTGAAAAGGCAATAAAATTAGGTGCGACAGAAATTTGTCCAATGACTACCGAAAAAGATTGGATAATCGGAAAACTAAAAGACCCATTTGGACACATTTGGGAAATTGGTTACACCTTATAAGACTCTATGGATAAAGTTTAGCTTGACAAGAAAACCAACGAACCACTAATGAGTAGACGGCCGTGAGCTATAAGCCCGCGGTGTGCCTCTCATTTTTCATTTTTGACTCCTGGACCGGCAAGCCAAATTATAGTCTCCGCTCTTCATCCCCAGAACCGGATCTGCGTTCCAGCTTTCGGACTGATCTACTTCCCAATGGAAGCGAAAGATTGAACCGGAATACAGGCCCCTCTGCATCAAAAAGCCAATCATAGACCAAATCATTGGTAGGAAAATCAGCGGTCATTGGCCACTGGCTGCCTGTGTTTAATACATCATTCACATTAAATGAAATCCCAATTCCTGATGAAAAGGTTTTCCTGATTCCCAAATCCAGCATAAACCGTTCTTTCATATACATTATTCCCGAACGGTAGTTCGAAAAGTATGCGGCATTCAGTTCAGCATCAAACCAGTCGGAAACATGGAAAATCTGAGTGGTGGAAACTTCAAAATTTGCCGAAGCGTATTTAACCGGAAGCGAGTTTACAAGGGGGTACTGGGTTTGTATCGTTCCACGGACATCATATTGGCTTGTCCAGCCCGTGGTAATTTCCACCGGATAGGATATCAAAAGTGTGCCACTTTGGCTTTCAAGTCCTTGCAATGGCCGTACTACCAAGAGTTTGTTTTCAAAATCCATGTCAGGTTGACCATCAAATACCGGTTGGGATTCTTTTGTCAGCTGAAGGGTGGTGCTCAGCCTTGAACCCTGATATGCCAGCTGAATTTGATGGGTCAATGACGGTACCAATTCGGGATTTCCGGTAAATAGGGTTTGTTCATCAAAGAAATAAAAATAAGGTGCCAGCATGGCGAAACTTGGGCGCTGTATCCGGTTTACAAATGAGAGTGAAAGCTCATTGTTTTCATCAAAAGTAAAACTCCCGTGCAGGTTGGGAAACAAATTGTTCATTTTCCGATCATTTACTTTCCCCTGTTTAGATGATTCGAGAATTAGCTCATAGTTTTCATATCTCAGCCCGGCAATCATCCTAAATTTATCGGTGATCTGCCAATTGGAAGACAGGTAAACCGCATACAAGGATTCATCCAACTGATAAGAATCAGTAAATCCGGGAATATCTACCCAAACACCTTCCCGGTTTCTTTCAGCCACCCTGACCTGATTGTTAAAGGTTGAATGCGTGCCTTTCAAACCAAAATCAAAACTTAAATTCTCAGTATAATCATTGTGCATATCGATTTTCCCTACCTGGATATCCAGCGGTGTCTTGGCCCTGGATAAAAAGCTTGAATTTTGCTCATCATCTTGGCTCACAGTTCCTTTAACTTGGTATACAGTTGGGTTATCCCTTTCAAACCTGATATAGTCATAATCCATTTCAACCCTGGTTTTGTCTGAAAAAGAATGGGAAAAATTAAAGTTAATAATTGCCTGGGAAAGCAGGTTTTCCTCATAACTGTCAGTTTGGGATGAAGTAATTCCCCCTAAGTCTCTCGATTTCGTCAGAGCAGTTGCATCCATTTTCCAATTGGATTGCAATAAGGATAGGCCTATTCCTACTCCCGTTTGTGGGGAAATTTTCCATTCCAACCCTGACTCGGCGGTATACATAGCAGTCGCGGGCTTTCGCTCCACATCCAATCTTGAAACAATAGGACTATTCCCAAAATTCAGTTCGGTTTCGATTTCAACCAATTCAAGGTCCTTGGCTAATGAGTAACCTCCATTGAAATAATAAGTCAGTTTTTCCCCTGTTCCATTCAGTGAAAGATTTATACCGTATTTCGGGCGTTTTCCATATGCAAAATTACCTGAGATCTGTCCTCCTAGATTTCCTTCTCCACGGAGGGTATTGATGTTGATTATACCTGCCGCACCCTGAGCATCATAACTTGCCGGTGGAGCTGTGATCAGTTCAATGGATTCAACCAGGTCCGTATTCAGATTTTCCAAGTACCGGATCAGGTCGGCAGATTCCATCCTGACCTGTTTATTGTCCACCATTACAATCACTCCTTCTTTCCCCATCATACTGATCTGGTTGATTCCCCTATTCACCCGGACCGCCGGTGATCTGCCCAGTACACCAAGAACGGAGCTACCCAGATTTGTCACTCTGTCCTGAACATGAATGACAGTTCTGTCTATCCGTTGTTCAAAAAGCGGACGGGTGGACTGCACTGTGATTTCATCCAGTTCAGTAGGAGAAACTGTCAGTAAAATATTTCCCAAATCCTTGTTTCCTGAAAAGGCAAACGGTTCACCCTGAAATTGGGAAAATCCCAAGGCTTGAACCTGTATTACATAAGGTGAGGCTGAATTGGAATAAAGCACTTCAAATTTTCCCAGGGAATCCGTCACAGTTCCCTGAAGAAACAGTGAATCCCGGAACAGCAGCACATGGGCAAATTCCAGAGGAAGATTTTGGGCATCCACTACTTTGCCGGTAATTGTGTTTTGAGCCTTTGTCAAAAACGTCTGCATTAAACAGATGCTGAAAAAAAATGCGAATACCGATTGTCGAATCATGCGTGTTTAAAATTTAATTTCAACGCATGTTATAGAGAATACATCCTTAAGACCGGAAAACAGGACTGACTGGGGAAGAATAGGGACTAAAACAGACTTCCATTTGACTGAGAGGTTTTGTACCGGAATATCGTCTTTTGATATAACCAAAAGGCACTTTGGTATTTATTTCCAAGTTTTAATCCGTCAAGCGCCTTATTTTCAACCAAAAATACGATGATTGAATTAGACAAAAACTACAATAAGTGGACCTTGGAGCGTATTTCCAGGCATGTGATTTATTGGGGGTTCTGGCTGTCTTTTTACGGAATAGTAAACGGTTCATTTTACGAGGGCAACTACACTGACTGGTTTTTTTATGAGGTACTTTTCATGACGGTTAAGATCCCGTACAGTTATTATTTGGCATACAGGCTTTTCCCCCGATATCTTCCACGTTCCCAATACATCAAATTAGCCCTGCTCGTGGCTTTTTATGCCTTTGTTGGAATGGTTATTCTATATTTTCTGGATCAACTTTTTCCCATGGAAAAGTCAGGGAAGACGCAGGAGTTTCTTTCATCAAGAACCCTTTACATGATTATTGATCTGATTTATATAGCATCGCCCGTAGTGGCAATTAAGTTGATTCAACAAAATATTTTTCAGACCCGGGCAAATGAACGGCTAAAATCAGAAAAAGTACAGGCAGAGCTTCAAAACCTAAAAAATCAGCTTCAACCCCATTTTTTATTTAATACATTGAATAACATTTATTCAATGGTAATATCAGGAGACCAATTTGCCTCCGGGTCAATTTTGAAACTCTCTGATATATTAAGCTACATCCTGTATGAATGTAATGTCGAACAGGCATTATTAAGTAAGGAAGTCAGTTTGATTAAAAATTACATTGACTTGGAAAAACTCCGCTATGGTGGGCGATTAGACCTATATTTTGATATCCAAGGAAGTTTAGACGGCGTTTTTATGGCCCCGCTTTTACTCATGCCTTTTGTTGAAAATGCATTTAAGCATGGTCCGTCAATAGATATTAATAATTCCTGGATCAGAATCTATTTATTTGTAAATGAGGAAGAATTGGTCTTTATGGTTGAAAACAAAATTTCCCAAGAAGACTTGCCAAGCAGTCCAGTCAAAAGTGGTATTGGACTACTAAATGTAAAAAAAAGGCTGGCTTTGCTTTATCCGGATAATCATGAACTCGTCATCATTGCAAGGGACACCTTTTTGGTTAGACTAAACATCAAATTCTAATATGAAATCGAGCATGACGCGAGCGTCACACAACTTGTCCCGAACTTGCTTCGGGAGAGGGATGATTATTCGCCGTGCGAGATTCCATCCCGTTTCCTTCGTCACGGGACAAGTTATGACCATTAAAAATCAAATTATAAACAGATGAAATGCCCATGAGAAAGTCTTCTCACACAGGGGGATGATTATCTAGGGCATTCCATCTGACCAAAAAAATCAAATTATAAACAGATGAAATCGAGCATGTCGAAGACGACACACAGAGGGATGATTATTCGCATGGCGAGATTCTCCCGAATCAAGTTCGGGACAAGTTATGGCCACTGAAAATCAAAATATAAACAGATGAAATGCATGATTATCGAGGATGAAATTCCCGCGGTCAAAATTCTTCAGAATCATATTTCCCATTTCCCGGATCTTGAAATCATCCATATCTTCCATAATGCTGTAGAAGGGATGGTTCAACTCCAACGTTCGCCGGTAGATGTACTGTTCTTGGATATTCAATTACCCAAAATGTCGGGAATAGAGTTGCTTCATACTCTTGAAGCAAGACCTGCCATTATCCTCACCACTGCATTCCGGGAATATGCACTGGAAGGATATGAACTGGAAATTACTGATTACCTTCTCAAACCGATTTCTTTTGAGCGGTTTGTCCGGGCGGTACGCAAACTATACGGAAGCCGAAAACATCCTTTCCAGCCCCCTTTAAACGTGCCTATAGAAACTGAATATGCTGAACCATTTATCTATATCAAACATGATCGGGAATTCATTAAAGTCAATCTGAAAGAAATCCTTTATGTGGAAAGTGTGAAGAACCATATCAAATTGGTCACCCCTTCAAAGGCGTTGTTTACCTTGATTGGAATCGGAGAAATGGAGCAAAAATTACCCAGTCACTTCATTCGGACTCATCGTTCTTATATTGTCAATACCCGTCAGATTGAACGCTTTAGTCAAACCAATGTGACCATTGGAGGGAAGATTTTCCCTCTGGGAAACCTATATAAGCAAGCTTTTTTTCAATGGGTGAACAAAAACACGGTTTAACTCTAATCTTAGGTAGCAATCTTTAAAACTTTCCCTTATAATACCTGAGTCCTAAAATAATATTCAATATTTTTTGATGAAAATAGGATACAATAGCAAAACGATTGGGTCAAAAATAGGTGATTAGCACTTATGCAGTCTATTTTAATTCCATTCACTCAGAAGAAGTTCCATAAATTCAATAGCATTTATTTCATGATCAGTATCCGAAATAACATGCAGCGTTGCGTTTTTAAAATCTTTTAAAAAGAGTTCCACGCTTTGCAGCGCCACATTTTTATCATTTTCCCCATGCCACCAGACAATCGGAATCTCCCTGTTGTCCAAGGTGGAATAAAAGTCCTCGGAGAGGATAAAATTCAATTCATTATAGCTGGCCAGAAGCGCTTCCTCCCTAGTTTCAGCTCCAGCTTGTGTCACTATTGCTTCCAAATTCGGAAATCCCATCACTACCTCCGCAAACTGCTCGTAGGATTGGGTGGCAGGTATAAAGAAATCAGCGGTAAATGTCAATTCGGCAAACCTGAAATAGGCTTCATTCGAAACCATTCCACTGATAACACCACAATGCTTTAAATTGAATTCGTCCGCAAGCAATATTGCCAGCGGAGCTCCTCCACTGATGCCAATCACCCCAAAATCATTTTTTTTTAGACCGGCGTTTTTCGCCAGTTCAAAAAGCTTTTCTTTGGTCATTTCCGAGGGCACCGTTCCACCAAATCCCGGTCTATTAAATGAAATCACCTGATAGGATTCCCGGATCGATGCAGGCAATTGATCAATTATATCCATGGTGGAAGGAGTTCCCCCTAACACTAGAAGAGTGGGTTTTTCCACTTTTGGATCGGGATGATCTTGGTTCGCGGTGGAGAAATAGGATAATATCAGGATTCCAAAAACAAAAAGTTGGGGTTTTAATCCGGTCATGCTTTTCAGGTTTTAGTTTTATCGGGGATAGGAATTTTGCCTGAGGATTAGGTAAATTTTCCGATTGGCGTTTTATCCTTTAATAGAAATTATTCTTTTAATATCCACTCCAGACTAACCCTCGCTTCGGAAATTTTAATTCCCTCATCATTGATACGAACAATAATAGTATGCCTTAGCCCTGCTGATGTGGTAAGTTTTATCTAAGTAATATAGCTGGTCCTGCTTTGCTTTTCATAATGTTTTCCTCATCAGGGGGCAGCCTATACCCGTTTTCGAGCTCCCAGAGATCTAAATTTATGGTAGGATAATCAAAACATGCCGCACATCCCTCCCCCTTTCCAAAACCAGTGTTTTCAAACACGACAAGGACTTTCCCTTCCAGTGTTTTAGCTTTTGCATAAAAACAATGAATTTGTATTTATACTTGAGAAACTTGTTAAACTTTAATTTTCATAGCTACTTCAGATCTCCAATTCGAAGGGTCTGGATCGTCCTCAGGTCCATCGATCAAATGCTCAACGCGTCCCGAAAAACAGTCTCCGTTATCCATTTGCCAAGTATCCCACTCCAGCCCCATACTTTTCCCCCAATCGATCAGCGCTGCATTTCCCGCTATGCCATTGTCAACTCCAGTGAAAATCAATGAAGCATATTTTCCTTCCGGTAACATATTTGTTTATCCCAGATTCCTTTCATAATGCCCCAAAATTTAAAGGACTCACTATTAGATACTTAATTTAAGAATGTAAAAGAAGAAGTAGCAATCAAAAACCCGAATTTGACACACTCATCTTAACTTGGTCTCAGAGGAAATATTTCTACCGGGATATCAGAAGAATCATTCTTGAACTAGGGAATAATCCCCAAATTCGAAAATTTAACTCAAAATCAGCTTGTAGATTCATGGTTAGGATTTTGTAACCTCTGCATTCCTGATCTCCAAATTCCGCCGCTCGAAACTTAATTCTCCTTGATGGGGAAAATGAATTTTTTCAAAAAACTCCAGATATTCCTTGTCATGTGCAGATACGCTCTTCTTTTTAAGGTCATAATAAAAGTACTGTGTCCAAAGCAAACTCCTAATCCCCTCATTTTCCGTATCAAGCATTAAAGATTCTATCAGGATAGAATGCTTAGAATAGGACAATAAGCGGGTCTTTATTCTGACCGTTTCCATTAATGCAACCGGCCGGATAAAAGATATCTGATGTTGTCCAACTACCCATCCCATTCCGGTTTCCCTGACAATTTTGAAAATATCAAACCCGTAAAACCGCAGTAAGTGATCTTCTCTTGCATTGATAAAGTAATCGATATACCGTGAGTTATTCAGGTGATTGAAGGGATCACAGTCCTGAAAACGGATAACTGATTTACTTTCCGGAAGTTTTTCCATCGGAAGTGTGGACATCAAACTCTGATCCAAGGTACCATTTAGTTGTTCAGCCATGTTGCTTTAGATTAAAATCAAAACTATCCAAAACCAAAAACCCAAAATTGGACAAAAACGACAAAGCCATTTATTTGTCAATAATTCCAACGCAATTAAAAGGATGAAGTATCCGTTCGCAAAACGGATGCCCCATAAATCATTCTGTGATTTGATGTAATCCTCCGCTTTTAAATTTGATTGTAACAGGTGCATCCATTGAAAATAGGGGAATTAGCTCCCCTTCATCCTTCAGAACAAAACTATAACTCAATATTCACAACCCAGATTTTGAAAAGTTGTGGTAGATGAGCCTTTGAATTCCTTCTTGCTGTTTTGATGTCTTATCAAAATCCGGCCTACCTGACAATTCCGGATCCAAAAGGAAATTCTCTATCAGAGGGCTATTTTCCGTTTATAAAAATGTCCGGTAAAAATAATTACCTGATCACTTCACTCACCAAAATGATCGGATTTATATCTGTATAGTTGACAAAATCCGCCCGTATTGCATCTCTGTTTGGTGCGATTGCAGCCTGATATTCTGCTAGACTCTTCACGTAAAAGGATCCGATGGCCATATAAGGCATTTGGGTATTGGGAATTCCACTCGCAACCCCTTTCTCGATAGTATATTTCACCAGGTTTGACCCCAAAAGATTGGCAACCATTGGCATATGCTTGCTTTTATAATACTCCATATCAAAGTGTTTTCCTTCTTCATAAGGATACATAATTGAAACCTTAATTAATCCTTTTTCTCCGCGATCTGAAAATCCCGATTCCGGAACAGTCAGATAACACCCCTGTATAGGAGAAGAAATAAATGATAGAAAGAAAAGCGAAAGGATGAGGTTAAGTTTTGTAGGTAACATGATGAGTTGATTGAACTTTAATCACAAAATTATGTAGTTAGATTTATTAATCCTTGGAATTATTAATTACAAATTGTCTTTAACTTATTCGAGTTGAGGAATTTTTCAGAACTGATTTTAGCATGATCAAGAAGTTTTTTCTAACCAAACTTTCCGCCTAATCAGGTTTTTATAATCCCATTGGGCTTGTCCGGACTTTTCCAGCCAAAAACCAAACCGGATGGGTATGCCAAATTTTACTTTCACAATCCCCCATGATTAGGTAAATCAAAATGACTTTGAATCTTAGAAAACTATATCCTAATTAATCCTACCTGACAATATATACAATTCTAAAAAAAATACATCCAAAATATTTAATTTTCTTGCAATAAATATTATTTAAAAATGTCGTATTTATACTATTTTAATAAAACAATGCAATCTAATTTTGCACTTTTTTTTCTAAAAAAGTATTATATTTTTTTAGAAAAACCTATGTAGCATAATAATAACATAATTCGTATGGTCAATAAAATTACAATCAATTAAATTCCATTATTATGAAAATCAAACCATTCCTGAAAAACAAATTATGGCTACCGTTTATGCTAATCGCAATCATGATGACCGCGTTAGCCTGTTCTGAAGATGAACCTACTCCAGATGCCCAAGTGTATGAAGTTACCGGTAATAACTTCAAGTTCTATTCAAATCCCGAAAAGTATAAGGGAATAAACAACAGAAGAGCAACTTCTGAATTTTGTTCATTTGACTGGAATATTGAAAAAATCAGCAGGAGCGGTAGCACACTGGAGATCGAGGTGAATGTTCCCGAAACCTGTGAAATCGAATATGAAATGATATGGGACGGTTCCCTTTTCTTTGTGAATCCTCCCGTTGCAAATATTTTCTTAAACCTGCTTTCGGAGGGATGCCAAAACAGCGAATCACGGAAAACCATAGTACTTACCGTGGAATTGAGCCAGGCATTTAAGAACCTGTCAGCAGAGCAGCTCACTACGATCAATTTCAATTTCCAGGAAGTTTGTGCTATCGTGGACTTACCCTGCAACGGGGACTGCGATGTGTCAAATTAACCTATTGAAATGAATATTCACACGAAAACCTACCGGATAATCAAGTTTTAATTGGGTATTTTCCTCTATTCATTTTTTGGATTTACCGGTTTAAAACCCGGTAAATCCATTTAATATGAAATCGAGCATGTCGAAGACGACACACAACTTGTCCCGAACTTGCTTCGGGAGAGGGATGATTATTCAACGTGCGAGATTCTCCCGAAGAAAAATCGGGACAGGCTATCTGACCATTAAAAATCAAATTATAAACAGATGAAAATTACCATCACAGGTTCCCTGGGAAACATCAGCCGTACGCTCATCGAAAAAACAGTGGCCGGAGGACACCAAGTGAAAGTCATCAGTTCCGATCCTGGAAAAGCAAAAGCAATTGAACAACTCGGGGCTAAACCCCTGATCGGTTCGTTGGAAGATCCGGAATTCCTCTCCATGTCCTTCAGGGATTTAAGCGCAGTTTACACCATGGTTCCGCCCAATTTCTCTGCCCCCGATTACTTTGCATTTTCTGAGGTAATCCACAGCAATTATGCACATGCAATTCAGGAAAACGAAATAAAATACGTGGTTAATCTCAGCAGTATAGGGGTGGCTCTTGCAGGCAGGGAACCAATAGAAGGGTATTTCAACCTGGAACAGATCCTGGATTCAATTCCCGGTCTTAATATAGTCCATCTTCGCCCCGGTATGTTTTACAGCAATTTTTACGGAAGTGTTGATTTGATAAAATATCGGGAAATTATCGGTCATAACCTTGCATCGACTGTAAAAATGCCCATGACACATCCCGGAGATATTGCCAGAGAAGCATTTAGGTATTTAAACCAATTATCCTTCCAGGATAGTAAAATCCATTACGTAATCAGCGATGTTAAAACCGGAGCTGAGATTGCTGAGATTATCGGGCAAAAATCAAATAAATCCATTCATTGGGTATAAGTTCTGCGATTTTCTGGGTGGATTGATGGATTCCACCCTCAGTATTGAAACCAAAAGCTTCTCCCAAGTTCATGGTATTTCCGGTGAATTCTTCGCTGTGGTATCCATATCAAAAGGATCGAAGCCCAGTTCATCATTTTTGCCTTTTGTATGATCAGACGAGACGGGAATGGCAATCCGATTCTTGTCACCTTTTGGTCTGCCGGACTCACTGAGGCTTGTGGCAAGTATGGAATTGAAAGCTTTGACAATCGGGAAGTCCAATATTTCCTGCACCCAAATACTGTCTATGTCCGAATGATCCAACCCTGCAATAAATCCATCGCGCAGGACAGGGTAATAATTGGAGAAGGATCCAACTATCCGGAATTTCCGGATAGTTCAACTGGAGGAAAAAAGGAAAATTGAACAAAAAGCACAAGATCAAAACCTGGACTGGCTCAATCACTTTGCCAAAGGCCTTGAGTTACTGGATGATTATGATCATGAGAACCTTGATAAAAAAGGATTAACTAAAAGACAGGCAAACTATCCTGAGCTAGCTGACTATCAAAAGGTGATTTTTGCTATGAGATCAGATTTCGAATCCGGTGTATTTGGAAAGGAAAAA
Source organism: Algoriphagus sp. 4150 (assembly GCF_031457395.1). Lineage (NCBI taxonomy): Bacteria > Pseudomonadati > Bacteroidota > Cytophagia > Cytophagales > Cyclobacteriaceae > Algoriphagus > Algoriphagus sp. 4150. Next base: position 108,887 of record NZ_JAVDWS010000016.1, on the reverse strand, counting down.
GACGGAAGCTTTGAAAGCGCGGTTGCACAAATTAGCAAGGGTTTTGGTGAAGAGGACTTCTACCCTACTCTAGAGGAAAAAGCAGCTACGCTTCTTTACCTGATTGTCAAAAATCACGGCTTTGTGGATGGAAATAAGCGGATTGCAGCAGCATGCTTTCTTCTCTTTTTGCAGTCAAATGAGCTATTGCATAACGAGGAAGGGCGTTCAATCATCAGCAATAATGCACTGGCCAGCCTGACCTTGTTCATCGCTTCCAGCAAACCGGAGAGCCTGTCCCGACGAATGACGGGAAAATGGAAACAGTGAAGAAATTGGTTATCAGTGTTTTGAACAGGAATTACTAATTTTTCTCAAAATCACACTATTACTAGGGGTGGATTCAGTCTACCCCTTCTTTTTTTGGTAAGAAAACTCCATTCATCGATGCGTTACCCAGTACATCATTAAGGATTAGAAGTTTCAAAAAACGGTAATTTCCAAGAAGCCCTAAAGTAAACTCCAAAGAAATTAAAGCCGTGATTATATTTGAAAATCAAAAGTGTCAACCATATTCAGGACGCCTCACCAATTATTTCTCCCACATTTCCCTGGCGGCTTCAGAATCTTTGGCTTCATCCAAAATGTAAATGCTAAAGGAATCCAATCCATAAAGGGCAGTGAACAAGCCAAAGGCCAAAAGCAACCACTACTCCAGTTTGAGGGTTATCATTTACTCTCGAAAGTAAATCCCTCTAACATAGAATAGGCTAAGCAAATGTTAATCTTCTGTCAGATAAAAAAAATCGAAACGTTGTGTTTCGATTTCCATAAAATTATTCTTCTCAGAATTACTTCTTCTTCGATTTCTTCTTTTTTTGAGCAGATTTTTTCTTGGCCTTCTTTTCTTTAAGCTTCTTTTGGGCTTTTTCTTTTTTGGCTTTCTCCTTTTTCTTCTTATCGGCTTTTTTCTTGGCTTTCTTATCCTTCTCCTTTTTTCTATCTTTTTCTTTTTTCTTGGCTTTCTTGATTTTGTCACGCAGTTTCTTTGATCCCTTGAGATCCTTATCCTTTGGATCTTCAGCACCCTTAACTGATTTATCCACAGTCAGACCTTTCCCAACAGCACCATCCATATCATTATTTAATTTTGTAGCAGGGGTTCCAGAACTAACTTTTGCAGGAGAAGATACTGCATCAGATTCTTTAGTCTTTCCATGATCATTAGCATCAGATTTCTTGTTTTCTTCCATTTCAAATACTTGATTTAAATTACTTTACTGTTAATTAAATATTAATCAAATGTACAATCATGGACCCGGTTGTTAATATTAAGTTTTCATCTCACCCGAAAACTTAACATTGGAAATGCTCAGTCTATCTGCCCGTAGCCTTAGTTTTTAATTGTTTCAGGAAATATGGAGTGTACCTAGGACAATCCCTGACTGAAAATGCCAATTTTTAAGGCAAGAGTTAAATGAAATAATCCAACGGCGAATTTAATCCCCGTGAAAGTATCAACTCATTCGCTGCGCAATGACTTAGTCGGATTTGTGGTGATGGTCTTCTGGCTTTGAATCCAGATGACACCCATAATCAACAAAACTGCCGCCAACACAATAAGCCCAAAAGTAACCCACGGGATTTGGGTTCTATAGGCATATGATTGCAGCCATTTTTGGGAGATTACCCAAGCTACCGGAACGGCCACAAGCAGGGCTATCATCACTACCCATACAAATTCCTTCACCAATACAAGCAGTGATTCAAACGCGGTGGCTCCAAAAACTCTCCGTACTCCAATTTCCTTTGTTTTACGCAAGGTATTAAATGTGGCCAGTCCCACTATTCCAATAATCGCAATGATTATGGATATCATGGAAAATGCCAAAACCAGATTGGAAGCGATTGACTCAGTTTTGTATAAATTATCGAAGGTTTCATCCTGAAACCAATACTTGAGGAGCAAGTCAGGTTCGATTAGCTTATAAGAGACACTGATCGCCTCAAGTGCCTTTTGAGCCTCCCCATTCCTGTATTTAATATATATACCGGGGAGGTATTCAATTGGGCTTCTATAAATAATCAGAGGCTGAATAGATTCTTTCAGGGATGACGTATGTAAATCATTTACCACCCCTACGATTTCACAATCCAGGTAATCGTGGATTCTTATTTTTTCACCAATCGGATTTTCAAAACCAAAATAGGCTGCAGCTGTCTCAGTAATCAAAGCCTCCGTGGCAAGTGAGTCTTTTGTCAGCTTTTCGGCTAAAAAAGATCTTCCTTCCAGCACTTGCAGCCCGAATAATTCACTGAAATTGGCTAAAGCCCCGATGGTCTGAAAACTGATTTGGGAATCGGGTGATTTGCCTGCCCAATCCACGGCAAGAGTGTTATTGTCCATTACCATGGGATTTGCATTCGCAGCAGTCATATCTGTGACCGCGTCGCTCCTAAGCGTCTCACTTTTGAAGGCATCATAGCTTTTGAGCAGTCTATAGCTAGGCTCTAATCGGATCATATTCTCCCTGTCAAACCCCAGGTTCTTCTGACGGATAAAATCCAACTGGAAATAAATCACCGAACTGAATAAGATGATTCCTAAGGAAAGGCAGATCTGTACAGCCATGAGTACTTTTCGAATATTCAGGGAGCCGTTGAAATTGCTCGCTCCCTTGAGTATACCGGCAGATTGGAAAGACGACAACACCAAAGAAGGATACAATCCTGCCAGCAGCGCAACAACAACCATAAAAATCAGCAGGTAAACTACATTCATTCCGCCGATCAGCGAAAGGGATAAGCTATCTCCAATGATGTTATTGAAAATGGGTAGCCCCAGTACTGTCCATCCTATCCCCAATAGAAATGCAGCTAGAACCATCACAAAGGATTCACTCATAAACTGGGCCACCAAGCTGCTTTTCACCGCTCCTATTGCCTTTCTTACTCCGATTTCTTTGGCTCTCAAGGTAGCCTTGGCAGTGGATAGATTTACAAAATTGATGACTGCCATAACCAATACCAGCAAGGCGATAAGAATGAACAGCCTCACATAATCAATTCTTCCTCCGGTAGCCTTCCCGTTCTCATAGGTATTATTTAAATGCCACTCTGTAAATGGAACTGCTTCATAGGCCATTTTTTTGGATAAATATTCTCCCCCTATGACTGCGGGATTATTAAGCTTACCAGAAAGTTGCCCGGCATCCACATTGGAAACTGTTTTTAGGTAAACATCAAAAAACCAGGACTGCAGCCTTTCATCACTGATTCCCGTTTGCCTTTGATAAATTGAAAATGGGAGTGCAAAATCAAATTTGATGGAAGACTGGGAAGGGATATCCTGAAAGACTGCCGCAATAGATACTTCCTTGGATCCGTCAATCTTGATGATTTTCCCAAGGGGGCTTTCTTCGCCATATAGTGTCTTGGCCATTTTGTCCGATATGGCTATCTGCGCCACGTCTTTCAACGGATCAGGATCTCCACTTAGAATCGGAAAAGTAAAAGTGGAGAAAAGGCCCGGACTGGCGTACACTCCACTGAAATAAACACATTCTCCGGTTTCAGTCTCCGGCCAGAAGCACAGTTCATGCGGCCATCTTGTTCCCGTGGATATATGGGTGACTTCTTCTACTTCAGGCACACTACTTACGTCAATATTGAAACCCGCAGTAAATTGTGTTTGGTACGAATCATTTGCATCTATATGCGTAATCACTTTATACAGGTTTTCAGAATCCTTGTTGAATTTATCATAAGACATTTCATTGTTCACCCACAGGACAATCAGGAAAGTGCAGGCAAACGCTATGGATAAGCCAAACAGTGACAGCAGCGAATGGCCGGGGTTTCTTCGGAAACTTCTTAAAAAAACGGTCAGGTTATTTTTTAGCATGGCAGCAGTTATTGCGTTTGAATAGGTTTTTGAACTTCTCTTTTTGATATTTTTTATCCTGAAAAAACGGATGACATTCCATACAAACTGCCAGTTTGCTGCCCGCTTGCTCTCTCCTACTTTCCTGTCGTACAACTCGTAGATATCACCTTGTATCTCATCGAGAAGGTCTGGCCTGCAATACCACGCAAGGAATTTATCAGCCCATTTGGGAGGTTTCTGCATTTTCATTGCAAGACCTAAGTCAGTTTAAATTCAAATGCCGGTTTCGGTATCATGGAGTAAAGCTGGTTTCTTAAGGCCTGGCTTTCATCAAGTACGGTTTTTCCGGCAGCTGTAAGCGTAAAAATCCGCTTTCTCCTACCTCCCCGCTCTTCCCTGGGCTCACTCATATGTGACTTTAAAAAACCCTTTTCTTCCAGCCGGATTAACACAGAATGAATTGAGCTGATATTCAATGACCGGTCTGCCTGAATTTTGATTTCATCCATGACTGACACACCGTAAGCTTCAGGATATAAAACCCCGACTGTCAACAGAATCAGCTCTTCCAATTCTCCCAAATATGTTCTCATCTCAAGAATATTAATATGTCCTACGAAAGCAAAAGTAATAAATATGTTTCATTTTTGTAGGACATATAAAAATAAATTTTTCCCAACTTAAAATCCAGACACTTGAAGCCTCCTAACAATAATTATTTGATCTATTTTTGCTCAAGCCGCTTAATGATCTTCAATGTAGATCAGACTCGTGAGTGGACGGAATAAAAAATCTTCCGCAACAGCCGATAACAGCAGTCCTCTCCTATAATTTCCTGTAATATCAGCTCATCATTCGTGTAGTTCATGTACACGAATGACGAGCTGATAGTATTATATACCTAATCCACCCGATTCCCTTTGGTATCAATGTAGAAAACTTCTTCATCTACATACACTTCAGCTTTTCCGGTTTCGTCAAAATCATAGGCGTAATCATACTTTAAAGGGATAACTAATTTGCCTTTTGTGTCGATATAACCGTAAGAACTGTCCAGCCTTACAGCAGCCATTCCGTTATTAAAACTAGAAATGTAATCATAGCTGGCGGGGAGCACTATTTTCCCTTTTGGGGTTATTACCCCATATTTCTCTGCTTTCTCAAAAATGATTTTGTTCTCAGAACTACTATAAAGATAATCATACTTGCAAGACACTATTAGTTTCCCTTTTTTGCTTATCAGGCCGTACCGATAGCTCTTTGAATCAACTACTACGGCCACCCCGTCAAAAAATGAGTAGTAAAATCTAAATTGATGTGGGATTACAAGCTTTCCATTTTTGTCCTCTACACCGTAAATTTCATCGTACTCATTTACTTTTTTTGCAGCCCATCGGTAGCCGTTTTCAAACTCGGAATCTTCTTTATAGTCCCCATCAATGGAAAGATCTTCATTGATTGTAAAATAATCTTCCCATCCCATAACTTCATAGTATTCAGGGACTTCAAACAATGACAAAGGTACAACTATGTCAGCAACTGAAGTGGCGACTATTCCAAAATCAAGAGAATTAGAAGTAAAACCAATAGCCAAAGCTGCCCCTGGTATGTCATTCAAATAATCATACTCCTTATAGTAATAAGCAGGGATCTCCTCTGCATACCATACAATAATGGAAATATTCTCGGCTCCATTTTCTTTCTCTTCGTCCGGATAACCGTCAAAAATCCAGTTCTCATCCTCAAAAGTGATGACTGCTTGTTTTACGGGTATTCCTGCAATGGTTTTTAGTGAATCCGTATAGGTTATCTTCATCCCCAATGCCTCCCCATCGCCGGTTTCATTGGAAGCATCCATATAAGATTGACCCAAATAATTGAAGGTCTTATAAGCTATTTTGGAAGCAGTGTCTAATGTATAGGCCTGGTCAGATAGCTTGTCAATAAGGTGGATTTCCTTTTTAAAGAATTGCTCTTCTACCCGGATTTTGTTGTCACTCACATAAATGGTAAGGATCTCCTCGTCTGGGCTGAACATTGCCATTAATCCCATCAAAGCAGTAATATCTTCTTCATCTATGGCATCTATATTTTCGTTCCTGTATTTTTCTACATTCAGGCTCAGGGCAAACTGCATTTTATAGGCCGGGAGGGTTCCAGTTGGAATGGTCTGAGTCCAAGCCACTTGGTTCGCACCAAATAACATTAAAACAATGAGCATCAGCCAAGTTGGCTTTGGCCCATTCAAAAGTGAAATTGTGTTCTTCATACGATTTATATTACTGATCAATTATCGCAAAAGTAATACAACCCGATTCATTGTAACATAACTGAAAACAGGGGTTTTTGATCAAAAATCCTTGTTCTTTACTTCCTGATATTTCTTAAAATGTGTATATCCGGCATATAAAAACCCAAAACCAACTAACATAAAAATAGCGGCAACAGACCATTTCCCTGCTAATAGATAGATCATGTACACGATGTCCTGTATGTGTATGGTTTCTCCTTTTTCATACATAACTAGCTGATTATAAAAATAATTTGCGACCCAGAACATCAGCAAGGCAAGCAGTACAGCTAAAACAGTATTTACTATATATTGTTTTTTTGGAGACCCTGAGTATTCATAATCTTCATTGTCATTTTTCCCCAATCCCATACCTTGTTGATTTATTTTATCATAGAAAAATAGCTCATGATAGCAATTCCGGGCTTATTGTCTTCGTGAGCTTCCACTACTGAACCTGTTTTTCTTAAATATTCCAGATTTATTTTCAGTGTTTCATCTTCAAAATCACTATTGGAAAAATCCGCAGCTTTTAAAGCATAAAAATCTTTAAATGTTTCGTAACTTTTAATACTCTGTTTAATATAAGCCACCTTTTCGTCTTCAGCTTTTACTACCTTCACCGCTTTAAATTTGGGAGCTTCGCCATTGACAAGTAGGTTGACATAGAGTATATCATTCTCTTTGATATGCTGCCTGTCTATTATCGCTTGCCCCATTGTCTTGCTGTCGTCATTCAGCCCAAACGGATTGGTAATACCCATTTTCATCATCGTAAAGGGAATTAGCCAAATCAACAAAATAAAAACCGCACCGGAATAGTAGTAAAAAGGTGTTTTGAAATTTTTCTTCTCTGTTTTAAAAATTACATCCAATTTTTTGGTCCAATTTTTTATTGGGATTGTCTGCTCACAGGAATTGCACTCTAAAATTGCTGTTTTCCCGGCTGGCAAGATTGGCGCAAAAATCCAAGTATATTTTAGAAACAAAAATAGTTGCAAATGCCCCTTATTTTTACAGTTTGGACATTCCAACTCATTTATTTCAATAACTTTAACCTGTTTACTTCTGATTTGATAAAATATCATTTTTAGTTATTATGTATGTTTTGGATGGACTTTTTTTATAAACCCTTTTATATCAAATTATATTCAGTCGCCAGTTTTATTACGGTAGACATACCGTTTGCCCCAAATTTCTCGATCAGGTTTTTTCGGTGTGACTCAACAGTATGTGGGCTTATAAACAATTGGTCGGCAATCTGAGTGGATGTTTTTCCATTGGCAATAAGTTTTAGTATTTCTTTTTCCCTTCGGGTTACGATGGGTATGGTATTGGGTTCTGAAGCATCTGAATTGTAATAAATGGCTTTTGATTGTTCACAAAGATATAATTCACCATTCATTACCTGATGAATGGCATCTATGATTTGATCTCCCAAGGAATTTTTTAATACATAGCCATTCACTTTGTTTTGCAGTGCACTGCCTATTACCGCTTTTTCATTATGCACGCTTAGGATGATGATTTTCAAATCAGGATAGCTCTCACGCAATTGCTTGCTAAGCTCAATACCGCTTGTATCGGGAAGGTTGATATCAAGCAGAATCAAGTCAGGCACTTCAATTTTCAATGCTATCAGCGTGTCATTTGCATTGCTGAACAGTCCCAATAGCTGCATTCCTTCTTTGCTTTCAATCAGGTTTTTGAGTCCTCCCAAAACAATGGGATGATCGTCTGTAATGTATATCTTTATCATTCGTATGGAAATTAATCAATTGGGCAGTTTACGATGACCGATGTTCCTGTACCTTGCTCACTGTCAATATGCAACGAGCTATTTAAAATTTCTAAACGGGCTTCCAGATTAGCCAATCCAAAGCTTCCTTTCTGAGAAATATTGGCAGGATCAAAGCCACAGCCATCATCTTCTACGGTCAGAAAAAGCAGGTTTTCGCGCATTTGTAAATCCACTAAAATATGGGAGGCTTTTGCGTGTTTGAGGGCATTGTTGATCAGCTCCTGTGCCACACGGTAAATAGCCACCTGGGTGTTTTGTTTGAGTATGTTTCTTTGGTAATTAATCACTTGGTAGCTGATGTTTACCCCTGTCCGTTTTAGCGACAGACAATACTCCTTGAGAGCTTCATCAAGTCCATATTTCAGCAGAAGTTCGGGCACCATATTTCGGGCAATACGTCTTAGTTCATCTACTGCTTGGTCCAATCTGTCCAAGGTATTTTTGAGCAAGGTTTTGTTAGGTTGGGCCTCTAAGGTATTCAGTCCGCTTGAAAGCTCTATTTTTACTCCCGAAAGCAATCCTCCCAGTCCGTCGTGCAAATCTCTGGCTATGCGTGCCCGTTCGTTTTCTTGCCCATCAACCATTGCAGAAAGTACGGATATTTTATGTTCTTGCTTGATTTTGTCGATTTCAAGTTGATGTAACTTTTGCTGTTGCTGTAGGGATTTTGCACGCTGCCTGTATGCCGCAAGTAAGAATAACAAAGCAATAAAAATAGCTATAGACAGCAGGATGTAAATTAGGTTTAGTTTTTTGCGCTGAATGATCTGTTCATTCAGATTGGCTAGTTTTTGTTCTTTCAGTTCTGATTCATAACGTACTTCCAGCTCGCTGGCAACAGCCATTTTCTCACTGTCAAACCGCTGTTTGTACAACTCTACATATTTCTTATAAAAAGACAATGCCTCAGAAAAGTCTTTCTTTTCTTCATAAATTCCAGAAAGAGACAAGTGAATTTGAGCCAGTATATTGTAATCCGGCAATTCTTCCATCTGAATGTAAAAGGCAGCTTGTGACAAATAATTTACTGCGTCATCCAGTTTATTTTCACGTTGGGCATATTCGCTTTTAATTCCATAAGCTCCTGCAACCACCGAGTATTGCTTGGTTTCCATTCCTTTTTGCAAAGCAATGTTTGTGTAGTATAGGGCGCTGTCTTTATAAGTTTCCGGGTAGAATTCTGAGTATAAATTTGCCAGCCCCATCACATTTAAGGGCAATTGCGAAGAAACAGAAGTTTTATCTTGATTTTGCATCAAAACATCCACAGACTGCTTGTAGTAATAAAGTGCGGAATCCAGATCAATTAAATTAGTCGGTTTGGCCCTGTAGGCTGTTTCAAAAGTGTACGCCAGCGATTGAAGGGAAAAGCCAACCGCATCTATATTTTCGGAATGTTGTGCCGCTTTTAACCCTAATTTTGCATACTTTTTCATTTGGGAATAATCATTCCACTGGGCATAAATATTGTACAATTCGTTATAAACAGAAGCTTTTACCCTAAGATCATCTGCTGTAGCACTCTCTCCATAAAACTGAAGCGCGTTGATAAAGTTTTCTACCGCCTGAGAGAGATTTTCATTGCGGTAATCGAGCCAACCCCTGGCATACCAGACATAGGCTTTTACACTTGGGTTTTGGATTTTTTCGATCAGCTTGGAAGCCTCGTCCATCGTGTTTTCCGATTCATCAAAATTCCCGGTGATGCGCAGTTGTATGGCTTTTATGGCCAAAGTTTTGGCAAGATATTGCTTGTCATCCTGTGCTTTGGAAAGCACTATGGCCTGATCTAATAACTGAGCAGATCGTTCTTTTTCATCATTAAAAAACAGATGTGTAGCCAATTTCCCCTGAGCTAGGATTCGGTCGCCCGCAGCAAGTGATGGGTCCTGAAGTATTTGTTCTAAGGAGTCTTTAACCGATTGTCCCGATGAATCATAAACACCAAAAAAACAGAACAATAAAGTGATTAAAAACCGATTGAAATTTAAGCAGGTGCACTTCATCCGTTCAATGTGTTGAAATATAAAATATAATCTGAAATAAAATTCATCAAAAATAGTCCTTACATCTATACTTCTGAATAACTGTAATCAGGGATTTTTAAGTTAGTAATAGAGTTTTTAGTTTAACAAGATAGAATCCGTTAAAAATTTGCATGAATTAGTCTCCGCAAACGGGGATGAAAGTACATTTGGAAAATAGGGCTTCGGCGCTACCGGAAAATCACTTCAAAACTGTGACTTTTGCGTAACCCTTCCCTATCTCCAAAGCTAAAGCAGACTTTCGGAAAAAATACTGACTGCATTCTCGTCATCACGACTGGCTTTCATCACCCCACTTCCCATAAGTGAGACAATCACGGAGACTTTAACCTGAATTATGCATTAGAAAATCTATTACGGCTACTACAAATGCTAATGCATAGCCCGGGTTTAACGGTTAGTTATAATGATACTAGCTCCCTTCCGGGAAAAGTAGCTCAATGGTGATAGGTTTTCTAACAACATCCTGAGGAAGGGTTACAATCACCCGCCCGCAGTTCCGTTGGATTGATCTTAGGCATTTCAGATTTCGTTCCAGCCTTTTCGGCATACACCGTAATACTGAAAATACCGGTCTCACCCTTATTGAAATCGAAAACTTCTTCCTCGGTAAGGTATTTGCCCAAAATGTCTTCGGGAATGGTTATTGGCTTCTCTTTCTGCAAAGTGATATGCTGAAATCCCATGTCTTTGATAAACCGCAAATAATCGTTTCGTTGAATAGCGCCTGCTACGCAACCGGCATACATTTCAGCATCTTCACGCAAGGCCTCCGGCAAGTCACCTACCAAAACAATATCCGAGATGCTAAAATGCCCACCGGGTTTCAATACTCTATAAATCTCTCCTATCACTTTTTGCTTGTCAGGCACAAGATTAAGTACACAGTTGCTTACAATTACATCCACGGTACTGTCATTCACAGGCATGCTGTCTATGTCCCCTTCACGAAACTCTACATTGACATAACCCAATTTCTCGGCATTGGCACGGGCCTTTTGAATCATGGCTGGAGTGAAATCTATTCCGATTACTTTTCCTTCCAACCCAGTCTCATGACGCGCAATAAAACAATCATTACCCGCACCTGACCCCAAGTCAACGACAGTGTCTCCTTTTTGTATTTTTGCAAACTGTATGGGTAACCCACAGCCCAATCCCAAATCAGCCTCTTCCAGATACCCTTCCGTTCCTGTATAATCATCCATCATGATATTGTACACTTTATTGGATGGGGAGGTAGCACCACAGCAGGATGCTGCATTTTCAGCTTTGCCTTGTCCGGCTATTTGAGCGTATCGCTCTTTCACCACATTTTTTAACTCTTGTTCTTTATTCATAGCCTTCTAGTATCGTGACATCAAGATAGTGATTAGTTTTTTGCATCATTCCCCAAATCTAAATTTTCCGGAATGTATCCAACGATCCCGGTCCCCCCATTATAGCAGATTTGCCTACTTGGATATCAATAGCCAAAGCGGCGCAGAGAAGCCAAAACTATCTCCAAGCCCGCTTTTGTTGCTATGAAATATTAACTAGTGTTAAGTGTAAAAAGTACCGGACAAACCTGTCAGGTTTTGCTATTAGAACCATAAGAACCTACTTATTTATCAAAAATCGATGGTGTAAACCTGACAGGTTTTGGTTAACACTACACTAACACTTAAATGTGTATTACCACAGTCTCTATTTTCCTTTCTCTCTCCCCATACGACCAAGGCAATAGCCAATAATGGCAAGCGGGATGGCCATCAGAAATGAAGACAGGATATCCCAGAACCCATCTCTGACCAGAGCTATTATCAGTCCGGCAAGTGTGACCAGTCCCAGTAGTATCGGGACTCCCCATAAGCGGAAAAACAGATTATTATTCATGTAGTAAGGCTGTCTTTATTTTGGTTTCCTTTAAGGTAATATTGGCTGTTTTCATTGCCCGGAAGCGGGAAATCCACAAGTACAAACCTGTCACGAGAATCAAAATGGTCACCAGATCCAGTATGGCCCAAATAATTTTCAAGGTCAAGCCACCATAATCACCGAAATGCAGGGGTTGGGAAAGGAACAGTACGTTTACAAACCAAGGCATTGCCCGCATATCCGTAAGTTCTCCGGTACTGGCGTCAAGCAGGGCTGGCATCACCAGTCTGGAGGTGAGTGGCGTAGTGCCTCTCAAAAACACCGCATAATGGTGCATGCTGGAGAAAGCAGTACCGGGCATAGCCACCAGTGCGGTTTTTTTGTCAGGAGCAGCATCTTCAGCAGCTTTGATAGCCAAGTCTAGAGAATAAAACGTGTCGGGATCAAGAGGTTTGGCATCGACATAGGCAGATGTCATTTCTGCCAACTGACCCTGCTGCCAAAGTCCCAGAACCACATCCGACAAGGTGTTGATCACGCCGGTAACGCCTACCACTAAAGTCCACACAAGAGCGACTATCCCCAGAAAATTATGGGTGTCAAGCCACTTGAGTCGTGCAGAACGATGGGTTCTGATCATTCCAAAATCATATTTCTTCATGATAGGCCCATAAAGTACAACACCCGAGATGATGGACACTACGAATAGCATACCCATCAATCCCATAAAAAGCTTCCCACCGATTCCTGCAAAAAGGTCTACATGCAGGCGAAGCATGATGTACATAAAGCCTTCAGCGGTTGCAGGTTCCTTGGCTTGTAGTCCGCTGGATTCATCCATAGGAAGTATGATGTAGTTGTCAGGTGGCGCATTGACCGAATCTGCCAAACTCAGGTAGACCAAACCGGGTTCGTCCTCAGTCCAGAACACGTACCGTACCACCTGGTCAGGATAGATTTGGTTTCCGTTCCGGATAATCTCATCCAGACTTACCCCCTCTCCTTCTATTTGGTGGTCAGACGGAGGATGTTTTTCCTCCGTCAGTTCCTCTATTTCATGGTGGAAAATCAGCGGCAATCCTGTCAGGCACAAGAGAAGCAGGAACAATGTGCAGACAAGACTGCTCCACTTATGCCACCAGAACCACCTTTTTGCGCTTTTTGCAGACATATCGGTTATTTTAGTTTTACAAATCCCCAGATCTGCCCGCCGTCTGTGACATTGAAGGTGCGTGTCGCCGTATATTCTCCCGTCAGTTCATAATACCCCTCTACGTTGTCTCCCGAATGGCTCACCCAGAAATAGATTTTCCCATCCAATTCGATAATGGCATCATTTGATCCCCAAGCGTAAAATGTTTTGGGCATCCCTTCAATTTTTGTCCGCTGCTTTGTAGCCAAATCAATGGCATAATAATCCCATATCTGTGCTTGCAGGTTGGAAAAGTCTGCTGCCAAAGGTTCTGAAGAAAATTGGGTGTAGAGCTTACCTCCTTTTACCAAAGCTGTGGCAAAGGTGCTTCTTTCCATATAGTCACCCGCTTTGATTTCCCATTCACGGTCAAAATCCGTCTCCCCCTGTTTTATCCTGATGATAGACGAGTTTTGGAAACCATTTCCCAGATCCGTGGCATAAAAATACAGTGCACCATCATCGCCCAACGTCCACATTTTGTTGCCACTGGATCCCCAACCTATGCTTTTCAGCCCATCGTACTTGATGGTTTTCTCCAGTTGGCCACTGGCAATATCAATCACGGCAAATTCCACGTAGTCCACTACGTCACCACCATATCCCTGTAAGGCAGTAGTGGAATAGGTGATGCCTGCAAATAACTTGCCTTCCTTGGCGGCTAGCGTATGCTTGCCGATTACCTGGTATTCGACTCCATCTACCTTCAAGGACGTCAGGTCTATTTCTCCCGTACGCTGCATGGAAGTAGGGTTGAAGGTTTGGATTTTCAGAAGTCCTCTTTCGGGATCCGGATAGAAGCCATGGGTATCATCCACGATCAGGTAGGAAGGCTGGGCATTGGGGATAAAACCGGCTTCCTCGACACGGCCATTTTCTACAAGGTATTTTTGCAACCCTGCTTCTCCAGCCGTGTTGAATTGGTTAAAAAACCACTTACCATAAGACCTGAAGCCAAAAGCACTGGCAATTTGCAGGGAATTGGTTTTTATGTTTGTGACATTACCTGAAGGCAATTCCTCGAATACCCCAAAATAACCACCCTGCAGACCTGAATTGAATGGTCCTGCAGAGGTCATCATGATATAATGGCCATTTTCTTCCTGTCCAGGCCCCGGGGCAGGGTCATTGTCGCTGTCGCAGGCGGTCCAAGCAAATAGGCAACAGCAGGCAACAACGTATTTGATAATTGATTTTGACATTTTTATATTGGTTTTCATATATGGAATATTTACTTTTTAGAAAGATGATAGAGTACCTTTAGGTGATAACTTCGACCCGCATTTTGTATCCGAAATTGGTCAAAGGCCGGCTTGTCCAATAGATTCCTGACCTGCATGCCAAGGGAAAAATCCCTCCCGAAAGGATGATAGGTAAAGCCCAGGGTATGAATGCTTTGATCGGGAATGATATTTCTTACATCGAGTTGGGCTTCTCCCCAAAGTCCCAAAAATCCCTGTGGCTCCATGTTTCGCGGCACCGCATCCAGATAATACTGCCTCACAAACTGGAAATACCAGTACACTTGCAACTTGTCTTCTTTTCCTAGAAGGTTCTGAAAATCTCCCTGTAGAAACAGGTTGGAGAAAAAGTAGGGAGTATTTCGAAGTCTGGATTTTTCCATGCTTGGAGCATTGGTATTGTAGTGTCTAAGCTCCTGTACAGTGAAATTCCCTCCCCCTCTTAGCCAGGAGGACAGCATAACCGAACCGTCTGCTTCTATTCCAAAACCCCTGACCTCCTCCATGTTTTTACTTTGGCTGAACAGCAGGTTATGGGGGACCAGTAGGATAAGGTCCTCTGTCAGTCTATAAAACGTGTTGAATTCAAAGAAATGTCCCTTTCGGGAGTTCAACCTGTATCCTGCGTTTAGGTTCAGGCTTCTTTCAGGTTTCAGGGAAAGGTTGGGTAATTTTCTGTCTCCATCTCCAAAGAGTTCGTCCTGCTCCGGCATACGCAGTGCCACCTCCCCTGAAATCCGCACAAAGGACTGATCTGAGAGAGTTAGCTTCAACGCTTCGGCTATTCCCCAGTCCTGACCTTGCTGATCATGATGGACGGCACGACCCTGATAATCCGCATCGGTAGCATTGGCTTTATAATTGTAATATTTGACAGTCAATTGATTACTTAATTTTCCTTCGATGAAATTGGAAGTTACTCCCAGCGAAACGGCTGTCTTGTTATATACCCCCTTCGTAGAAAGCACATCCTCCCGGGTATCTGAGAATACCGGTCCCATAGGATCCCTCCCCACTCGGGAAAATCCTGAAAATACCGTGTTGAATTCCAGTCTATGCTGCTCGGACAGGGCATATCCAAGATAGGTTCTCGAGGTGCGGTAACTATAATCCAGATTGGCCATCGAGCCCCTGACATTGAGCTCTCCAAGTCTAGAATCGGATGGGAAAAACTCGCCGTACCAATTATACTGACCTCTGGCGGTATCCAATTGCTGGACATGTATGGTATTGGCTACCATAAAATGATCTATATCCAATCTGCCATTTAACGCTGTATGACGATACCTTAAGGTGGGTATTACCGAATGTTGCCTGTTAGTGGCCGCTCCTATGGCCTGATGCATAGATGCACCGTAGTTGATTTGGCGGTCTATTTGGAATACGGTCAGTCCTATTCTCAGTTCCTTGGTCCAGGATCTATTGGCAATACCTCCATATACTTCGGTATAAAAGTTTCGAAATCGGTTATGAAACAACTTCACCTCGTCATCGTATTGGGTCCCTGTCTCTTGATCCGTGATCCTAACCTCTACGGGGTAGTTATTGGCGGCATTATTGTAAAAGGCATCCAGCCCCACAAAATAAGGACTGGTGTCATTCTTAAAAAATCCACTTAGGGCTGCCCTGTGGGTTTGAAAAGAGCCTATTTCGTAAGAGACATCCAACTCCTTTCTATATGCCTCACGGCTGACAAAATTCAAGGCTCCACCCAATGCATCCGCTCCCAACTTACCCGGCAGAGCCCCTTTATAAACTTCCACCCTTTCTATCATATTGATAGGCAAGAGTGACAGATCGAAACCTCCCCCCAGATAATCCATGGGGATCTCATCTTTGAAGTATCTAACGGAGCGGTTTTGAAACCCATTCATCAGAACATTGGACCTTGCCCCCACGGCACCCGTTTGTCTTATCCTGATTCCTGCACTCCGGTTGAGCAGGTCAACGAGTGAGCTGGGCTGTTCACGGACTTCCCGAGTGCTTACAGCCTGTATCAGTATAGGCTGCTCGGCGAGTTCTCGCTCAATAGACCGTGCAGATACCTCGATCTGCTCCAGCAAGTGATTGTCCGAATCCAATACGATCTCCAGCTGCACATGTCTGGTTTCGGCAAAAGAAAGCGGCTGGATCTTCTCCTTATAGCCAAGGAAGCTGATGATAAGTACGGCATCCTTAGGGTCTATATTGGAGAGAGAAAAATATCCGTTCTTGTCACAAACGGTGGATAAATCTGATTGACTGACTTTTACCACCGCTCCGGGCAGCGTGACGCCATCATCGCCGTACACCACACCACTACAAGAAAATGTTTGCAGGGAATCACTTACACTGTCTTTTACATTGGGAAAAGCCAAAACGAAAGCATAAGAACTTAAAAACAAACATGTACTTACAAATGCCCTGAAGACGCTCATTTTGACCACTGACTGATCCATAGTTTTGTATAAATACTTTTTTTATGCTTATTTAGACTTAATTTAAATAGAGAGGCAAATATAGAAAAGACGAACTACGCCAGATGCAATTTTGTGTACGCAAGATGCAGTTTATGAAGGGATGTGGGGAGTAATTAACAAGGAGAAAACAAGATGAAAATTATTCGCAGTTGGGATGAGTTTAACGATGCATTTTCGGTTTCAGAGTACCCGGATGAGTATCGATTGAAGGACACAGACGGTGTACAGGAGTTTAATTTAGAGTACCGGTCAGAAATTTTTCACCACGTCACCAAATGTATTTTTATTGACGGAGTCCATATCCATTTTTCCAATAAATCGAACAAGGAAGATTTTGGGTACTTTGTCCGCACAGACAGCCCCTACCTTCAGATGCATTTTGAATTTTCAGGCGGTGGATTCTACACAGCCAAAGCCAAGGGTGATATGGACTGTGCAATTCCGGCCGGACACCATACCCTATTTTATTTTCCCGCTCTTTTGGGACATTTGATCTACCCCTCTGTTACAAATGGATGGGGGATTGAGATTGAGCTATCCTACCATTACCTAAATAGGATTTTTAATGGCAACTTTGGTGTGCTGGAGGGTTTTATGGAACAAATAGACAGGGAACGCCCGACCATGCTTGGAGGCAAAAGCCATCCGATAACTTCTAAAATGAAACAAATATTGATGGATATCTATCATTGCTCTTATGTGGGAGCACTTAAAAGAGTTTTTGTAGAAGGAAAATTGATGGAACTGCTTTGTCTACAAATAGAGCAGCTGACAGGAACGGGTTCTGATGCTAATAGACATTCGCACCAACCGAAAAAAGAATTGATGATGGAGGTAAAACAGCTCGTGGAAGAAAATATCAACCAGCCTTTGTCCATAGAGGAGCTTTCGAAGAAAGTAGGTGTAAACAGGACAAAACTTCAGCAAAGTTTTAAGGAAACCTTTGGGAAGACAATTTTTGGACACCTGACTGACCTTAGGATGGAAGCCGCTAGAGAACTTCTGATCTGCGATCCCTCAATGAAAATATCGGAAATAGCTTTGAAAGCTGGCTATAAAAATCCTAACCATTTCTCCGTTGCCTTCAGAAGGAAGTTTGGCTACTTACCCAGTACAATGAAATAGAGGACATTGAACTGACAATTGGCCTTTTACCGAGCCATTGGGCGGAGCTATGGGACCCGGAAGGTGGACCCCATCTATCGCTCCGGTTTTTACTTTTGCCACAGGCTCATTTTTTACAGAATGAAATCACGCTAAATGGCCTTTTTACGTCCTCTCCGGCTTTTGTCTTTACCTGATCGAAATAATCTTCAGTATTTTCAAGTGAAAAGCCAGCCGCCTCCATCAAATCCACCACATCAGTCTTCTCGTATAGGCGAAAGCCGAATTCTGCAAAAGGCAGTTCCTGCATAAAACTGCGAGGGGCAAAGGCGATGACCAGTCGGCCATTGGGAGCGAGGACCCTGTATAGCTCAGATGCCAATTGAGCCGGATCAGTCCAGAAATAAATGGTATTAACAGTAAATATTTTCCCAAAACAACCTGCCTCCTTGGGAATAATCAATCCGTCATAGATTTCAAATTGGGTTCTTGAATGGAAAGAATTACCCGTATTTAGCTCAGCCACATTCCGCATTGTCTCGGATATTTCCAGTCCGGTGTAATGAATTCCTTCAGCCTGCTCCATGAGAAAAGGAAGATGCGCTGCATTGCCGTGACCAAGCTCCAACACACGATCTGTATCAGTTGCCTTAAGCAAACTTATAGCATTTTTGGTCATGGAAATATTGCTTTCATGCATTTGATCCGCCATCTCCAGACCACGCTTACCCGTAGGATTTCCGAGCTGGGAAGCAATCATTTTCATCTCCCTTACATATTTGGTTTTCATATATTTATCCAATTTAAAATTAAAAATACTTCTAATCTGTAAATTCCCTAGTCTCCCCTTTCCGTAGCTATTCCCACGGCAGGAATCTGACGTCATTTTCCCATGAATAATCAGTAAATCCGCTTATACCGTAATAACCTCATGGAACTCTGGACGCAAACATATCCCGCAAACCAAGACTAAAAATGGTCAATTTGAAGACAGGAAATCCGAAACACTAGAAGCAGAAACAATAGTCGGGCTATCTTGGAATCAAAAGTAATTAAAATACATTATTATTTAGATTGATTATAAATAAAAAAAAGGAAATGAAATCCCATTGGCCTTTAAGTTCAAAATGAACTGCCCCCTCTTTTCCAAGAGAAATTTTCAATGGTCCTAAGTAGGTAAAAATAGTTTCTCCGGTTAAAAATGGCAGGCAATGCAGAGCTGGCGCTACCGTGTTATTTCGCTCTGTTCAATCTCATTAACAAAGTCAGATAAGATCCCCCCTAATTGTTTTGCTTTACTGATCATTGGCAAATGTCCGCTGTCGATAGAAATTATTTTTTCCGCATTTAGATTCTGCGCCATTTTGTCCTGTAAAGTACTCGGAGTTGAATTATCATTTTCCAACTTAATATAAATCCGATTGGTGTCGGGCAGGATAAAATTGATTTTGGTTAGGTAAAGCGCCTTTGACTCCGGAGTGAATTCATTCACAATTTTCGAAGTTTGCTCAGCCGTCAAGTCGTTGCAGAGTTCACTTTCTATCGACTTTTGGGGTGGTTTCGTGCCAAATAGCCTTAAGATTACCGGCATTATCAATTTCTGGGGAAACGGCAAAGATGAAACAAATGAATTTCCATTTATTGGGATAATGGAGCCTACAGCAACAAATCCCCTTAATTCAGTTTTGAATTGATTTGCAACTTTTAGACCGACGAAAGCACCTATTGAGTGCGCAACGATGATAAAATGCTCTACCTTCCAATTTTTAATTTGGTTGACCGCAGCACTTACATAGTCATCAAAAGTCATCATATCTATCGCTTTTGAGTTCGTCTTTTTATTTGGGAAGTCAATAGTTAAGGTTGGGATATTGATTTCCTTTATCAAATCGGCCCATATTGAGGCATTCAAACCTGCTCCGTGGATAAATACTATTCCTATGTTGTGGTCCATACTATCACCTTAATTTTTGTGCTAAAAATAAGTATTGCTCCGGCAAATGATGTTGCCAAATATTGGGGTTGTCGGTGCTATTGCTGTAAATCTCAAAGTATTCTTCATCAGCACGAAGTACTATTGTATTCCCTGTTCGCACATAGTAATTACTCTTATAGTACACGGGACGCTCGAAGGCCGGCAATTGCTTTTTGACAGCCTGAGAGACCATTTTACCCAAGTATTTTTCATAATTTTTCTGGGCTTTTTGGCTTGGTTTGCTCAATTGGTTATAGGCCCTTTTCAAACCTATGTTTACCGGGAATTTTTGTTTTTTAATGACTGCTTTGGCATGTCGAAATGGATTTACAGAAGTAAAGTCATCCACTGTCTGAACAGAGAATGGGACATCAGGAACCCAATCAGCCGTATTGACTACATTATATGCCCATCCGCCTTCAGTCATTTTTTCATACTCATAGGCAAAAAATAAATTCCCGGGTTTTGGCCCGGCACTACAATAGGTTTTGAATCGAATATCTTGGGGTAGTTTTTTGTCAAGTTTTAAGTTCTCCAAATATGCATTGAGCATAAAGGTGATCCCACCGCCTTGACTATGCCCTGTTAATATAAAGTCCTTGATTCCTGCCTTATAGCAGGAGTCTATTTTCGCTTCGATTGTTTTTGAGAGGTAAGCCATAGCCACAAACCAGCCTACCTGCACTGCTGCATTCGGATCTTCGGCGAGCTTGTATTGGAACAAAAAATCTTTGTCAAGATGAAGTTCCCCCTTTGCAGGAATCATAGCAGCATACAGGTTAGCCAAAAAACTTGCTTCAGTCTTAATACTGCCCTGAACTGAAATCAAGGCAATAGGTTTTTCTTTATGAATCCATAAATCCCAAATATTGTCAAACGCAACAACGGGTGAACGATAAACAAAATCATATTCTTCCGGCGAAGGAATACGTTCGATTTTGTCCCATTCTTCTATTGGAATATGAGTCCTGTGATTAATCTTAAGCGTTTCAATATATTCTGATTTCTCAAAACCCGGATTCAAAACCTGACCCTGAACGGTTTGAACAAGAACTATAAAGCTTATGAGTATTGATGCTTTCATTCAGTTTTGTTAATCGACTTTCTTGAGAAATATTCCAGAATCATTTTCAACACTTTACTTACTTGGTCAATTTCCTAAAAAAGGAGAGGTCTTCCAAATGTCACCAGCTTCACATCTGACTAGTTAAAAACCAATTTGTGCCTTGCCAAATTGAGCCAATAACTTCCAAAAGGATCATACTTATATGCCTCAGCTCACACCACTATCCTTACCGGCTTCTTGTCCAAATCTATAGCAACAAAAGTAAATGAGCCCGAAATCGCTTTTTCTCTGACATCTTCATACATCTGCTCCACAAAGACCTCTACATGTACTTTGAGGCTTGTATTTCCCACATGAACCACCCTTCCGCATAATTCAATAATAGTTCCTGCGGGAATAGGCTTGGTAAAATCAATTTTATCACTGCTGATAGTCACCATCCGCTGTCTGCTAAATCGGGTCGCTGTAATGAAAGCTACTTCATCCATCAAATGCATCGCGGTTCCACCAAAAAGTGTGTCATAATGATTGGTGGTGTTTGGGAAAACCGCTTTAAATATCCGGGTTTCTGAAAGCTCTATTTTTTCTTCAAGGGTCATGTAATTTCTCTTTCTAGTGCAATAAAATGGACAATGCCTTGTATTGAATTGATCAGGGGGAATGAAATTCAGCATACGGGTTTACCTCATTCTACAATTTGTCCGGTTTTCTGTAACACACCTGATCAAGTTTCAATTTTGTGGCAACTATTGTCTACTACAAATTAAGTGAAAATACAGCGTCTTTTATTTTTTCCTTGCGCTTTAGATTAAATGAAATATGCGTCATCAGACGATTGCCCGCCAAGGCACGGTCATTGGCTAAATTCTGGGAGATGGGTAGCTGATAGTTGGCGCCCAGAGAAATCTGTCCCACATTGATCTCTATTCCAAGAACATTACTGAGCAAATTGCCTCCTGACTGGTACACCGCATAGCGATTGTAAAGAAGATCCTGTGGCTGGGTCTCATATATCACCCCAACATTAGGAGCTATGCGGATTTTGTCCTTGATGTTGAACTTATAATAAGCCAGAACATTGCCCGTGAATTTGTTGCCATAGCGGTAATCGTAGTTATTCTCCGTGTTAAGTTTATAACCGGCATTTACATTTACACCAAAATCCATCAATCTGACATCGTAGGCCGCATTGATCAGGAAGTCGGTACTCCCCGACCCCAGCTGAAAGTTATTGGGGGAATCAGGCATTACCTGCTCTCCGTCTTCGTATTTTCCCGTAGGAGCTTTGATACCGGCTCCCATCCAAAGCGAATGTGCCAGAAATTTTGCATTGCCGGTAGTAATGCGTGATTCAAACAGCTTGTAATTAAGAATGGCGACGACATCTCCAAGTCCTTCCTTCTGCCCCTTCACATTCCCCTGCTCTATCTCTCGGGTATTAAAGTTATAAGGCACTATCGCCATGACTCTCCATTTGCTGCCAAAGTTCCACGCACCCCATACTTCGATGCTCCGGTATGTTTCATCTGAAGTGAGCGGCGTACGGTTACCGGTCGGCCCCAGATGCGTGGTCAGCAATTTGGATTGATAGCGGATGCCAATAAACTTGTCGCTGAAGTCAGGGAGAATTCCCAAATAATAGCTTCCTACACCACAGCCGCAAATATCACAAGCCTTGGCTCCAAACGGCAAAAAAGACAGTATTACTATGATATATAATTTGATTTTCATGTGTTTATAAATTAAGTTTTTTCTTTTAGAGAAATAGTCGAGTGAGTTTAAATGGGTTATTAAATAACCTTCTGTATGATCCTGTAGGTACTGGGTCAAGCCTGTCTGCCACAGGCAGGCTTGATTTCTTTGTTCTTTTGGCTTGGCCCAAAAGAACCCCGCCACGTCGGGCAGGCAAAAGGCCTAGACGCCAGCAATCTTCCCCCCTCAGACCAGCCGCACCCTTCCGCCTGAGGCGGACAAGCTGTGCTGCGTCACCCCAACGCGCCCTAACAACAAGCAAATCTGCTGATGCGGTGTATGCCTGGATATAATCATCCCCCTGTGTGTTCCCGTAGGTACGGGATCATGCTCGATTTCATGTGTTTATATTTTGTTTTTAAGCCCCCGATTAGTCGGGACACGCTATGGAATACCTACCTGAAGCAGGCAGGCTCGATTTCATTGTGTATAAGGACTATTAATAGCCGGCTCTGCCAACAATGGATTGGTGACAAAATCCCGATCATTTAAGGTTGCTAAGAATTCTATTAAGTTATCTTTTTCCGTATCTGTCATTTTCACCCCGATTGTTCCATCCTTATTTCTGAAGATGGGGTCCAAGGTCTCAGAATCAATCATTCCCGAGCGGTAGTGTTCGATCACCCGATTAAGTGTTAAAAACCTGCCGTCATGCATGTACGGCCCTGTATACTGCCAATTCCTGAGACTTGGAACTTTAAATTTGTAGTTATCCGCTTCATTGAGTGTAACTTCAAATCTCCCCCTGTCATCCACATGATTAGGCGCAAGCCCATTGTTGCGGTAGCTTTGGTCTGTGAGCAGGGGTTCGCTGTGGCAAGCGGCGCAGTTTTTCAGAAATACCTGATATCCGGCAAGCTGATTTTCGGTAAATGCCGCTCCTACTTCATTTCTTCGGAATTTATCATACGCTGAGTTATCACTGACCGCCATCAGCATGTATTGGGAAAGCGCCATGAAAAAGCGTGCATCCGTAATTTCCCCGCTTCCGAATGCCTTTTTGAAAAGTGCGGGATATTCCGGATGTTCGCGTAATTTCTTCAGCACATTTGGCACATTTTCATCCATTTCCACCGGGCTGGTTATCGCATTGACAGCCGCCAGATCCAAGTCAAAAACCCCACCGTCCCAAAAAAACTCATCACTCCAAGCCATATTCATGATCGGCATGGGATTTCGGATCCCCAGCCGATCATCTATTCCGTGGCTCACATCATGGCCATGATGGGTAAATGCAGCGCTCTGAATATGACAGCTTCCACAGGCGATCGTATTGTTGCGGGACAGACGCGGTTCAAAAAAAAGCTTTTTACCCAATTCAAATCCGTCTTTGGTCACCTCATTTCTCGAAAAATCATAAGAAGTCTCTGGAAAGCCTTCCGGCTGAATAAAACCATGAAACAGCTCAGGCTCTTCATTCCCTGAATGACAGGCGACTGCCAGTACAACCAGCAGCACGACAACGGGCAATAAATGGAGTATTCGCTTCGAACGGTTAATAATTTCCATCTCCATTTACAGTTCGTCCTCCCCTTTGGTGAAGTTCTCCGTGTGGTCATGGGTGAACATTTCAGGGAAATTATTGGCAATGTTCACGCTGTAATCTGAAAACATCACATTGGGATGCTCAGGAATGCTGAAAGTATGCTGACCGTTGAACACCTTCATCACATCCACAAAAAGGTGAACATTACTTCTTAATCCTTCCCGCACCTGTGCGATCCCTCCCTGATTCAGATCCATGGTTATTTCTTTGATATTGTTCAGCGTAGGCGCACTGTATCCCCCATAGCCTCCGATATGGTACTTGAATTGTTTATTTCCGGTAGGATCCCCTTGCTGATCATCAGAGATTAGATCGCAGGTGCCTTCAAACTTCAAAAATATGTACCCGCTGTTCCAGCCCCAGTACATTCCTCCACCTTCATGCCCCTGATCGGGATCAAAGGACAACACACCTGGACGTCTCTCCACGGGCATGGTGTTCCTCAAACTATCCACACCCAGCACAAATGAGATTTTGGTGTAATCTCCTTCAGGCACCCTTACTTTTGTAAAACGGGTGCTGCGATCTTCCGCCTGAACCAAAAAATAACTTTCCTCCTGGGGCACGACATACTCTTCACCTGACTCGGTGTAAAGCTTGATGTTACTGATAAAGTATTGCAGCAACTTTATGGAAAAGGTTTCCCCTTTTGCATTTGTGTATTGTCGGGGAGCAAGACCAAAAGTCTCCTCTCCCACGATAGTATCAAACTCAATGGAAAAATCACCGGTTTTCTCCAGATCCGGGCCGGGATCTTCATCTACACATGCCGTGATTATCCCCAGACCTGCTATCAATAAGCAGTAAGAGGTTAGTGAGTGTTTTAATCTTTGACTATATTTCTTCATGTGTTTATAATTTGATTTTTAGCGACATAACTTCTCCTGCACCGATGGAAGCGGGATAGCATCCCTGCCTATGGCAGGCAGGTGCGGGACAAGTTGTGTGTCTCCTTCGATATCTTCGATTTTATATTACTAGTGTAGCGTTAACCAAAACCTGTCAGGTTTACACCACCGATTTTTGATAGGTAAATAGGTTCCCATGGTTCTAATAGCAAAACCCGACAGGTTTGTCCGGTACTTTTTACACTTAACATGACACTAGTTTAATTGACAACAGTCCAAGACGGATTGGAAATAAAGTCATGGTCTGTCAAGGTTTCTAGAAAGTCTTTTATGGCTGACTTTTCATCATCAGTAAGGGAGATTCCTACTTTTCCGGTTTGTTGAAAGAGTAGCGGACTTGTGGTCTCGACATCAGCTACACCTGATGTATAGTGGGTGATCACTTCATCAATCGAAGTAAATCTCCCATCATGCATGTAAGGGGCAGTTACCATTACATTTCTGAGTGAGGGCGTCTTAAAAGCCCCTACATCTCCCTCAGTATGGGTAATTCTATATCTTCCCAAATGGATCATTTCATGGGACAGGTCAGAGAAATCCCCATCGATTCCGTTGTTATGGAATTGATTGTCCGTGAGCAGTTCTCCCGAATGGCAAGCACCGCAATGCTGTCTCACCAAGCCCAGTCCCCTAAGCTCAGACTCACTGAGACTCACTCCCGAAGATGCGCGGAGAGACTGGTCGTACCTACTCTTTGCCGAAACTAGGGTACGTTGAAACTGGGCCAATGCTTTTGCCACATTCCCCGCAGAAACCCCATTGTCAAATGCATCTTCAAACAAGTGAGGATAAGTAGGGTCTTGCCGCAGCCTGTGCTCCAATTCGCTGAGATCCATGCCCATTTCATCCGCATGAGTCAAGGGACCCAATGCCTGGGATTCCAGATTTTTGGATCCGCCATCCCAGAACAAACCATTACCCATCCATGCCAGATTGAACAATGCGGGAGAATGTCTTTCAAGTGGATTACCACTTACGCCCTCCCGTCCCAAGGCTACACCATCGGAGAATGCCAAGTGAGGATTATGGCAGCTCGCACAGGAGACTTTCCCGTTTGAAGAAATTTCTTTGTCGAAAAAAAGCCTCTTTCCCAACAAAACCCCTTCTTCCGTAAGTGGATTGTCCATCATGTAAACCGGACTGGGAAATCCTTCCGGAATTTCCAGCTCAATCCCGGTGCCTACCTTATCACCGATGGGCACCTGATCTTCCACTACAGTAGTACAGCTCACCAAACCAAGGAAAGAGATAACTAACCTAAAAGAAGTTCCGATGCCATAGTTAGAATCCATAAACAACAAGTTTCTGTTGTTGGTGATTACCTATTATCTTAATGATGATGTTGCTGTATTCAAAGAAACTGCATCGACATAGTTGTCTCTCAGCTTCGTCATCATCTCTACATCGGTGGCTCCGATCACCGCATTATCCCAGGCATTCTCGATGTTGACTACTTTTTGCATATCAAGAATAAGTTCAATCGAAGAGGAGGTAGTGGAACTGATTCGGATTGGCTGTTCGAAATTCACGGATTTCTGAATATACATTTCATTAGAACCCGTCTCCAGAAAGAAATTCTGAGTCTGCCCGGCGTCCGAAGCAAGGGACATTTTCCCCGCAGCAGAAGTGAAGATGTAACTGGTAAACCACATCCAACTATCTTTTGCCATTCCATTAAGTGGAGTCAGTTCACCTATTTGCAGGGTCAAATTGTCATTGTACTTAGGCTCCACTCCGATATTGAATTTGACACTTTTGTAATCTCCCGCCGGGATCCCCGATAGCTCAATCTCCTCACGCTTGTTGGCCGGATATACCTTGCCGAATGTACCGTCCTGCACAGGAATCTCTCCCGTCTCTTCCATCAGGTAATAGGAATTAGGCAGTATGAATTCTTCCCCACTTTCTTTGACCAATATCACATTGCTCACCCAATAACGTAAGCGGGTGAATTCATAATCCAAGGACTGATCTCCTGATGTTGCCCGAAACGCTTTATTGAGCTCAAAATCACTATCCCCAAATCGGGCGTCAATCATTAGATTTGTAGTCCCTTCAAGTTCAGGAACCACCGGGCTCGCTTCATCATCATTGCAGGAAGTGAGCGCCAAAAGAGACAATCCGGCAAGTAAAAGAGCAGGTTTATGTAAAGATTCTATATATTTTTCTATCATGACATTATTCTTATTGTTTAAAAATTAGACATACCTATCCCAGCACATAAAACATTATGTGTTTTTTTTATACACAATAAGAAAATAGATAATTTACTTATTGAAATACATTTAGAGATATACTCTTCTTGGTTGATTAAGGTCACAGGAAGCAAGCCGACAAGCAGATCCAAAACCAACCGAGACATGGCGGACCCGCCATCAACCGAAGAGAAGATAGTAAGATACTAGTGAAAAATCAGATCTTGGGAGGCTTGATTACCTCATTGATAAGTAAGCTCGTAAAAGGCTCTAAATAAGCACAAACAGCCGTATTAACAGATATAAAAATCTTGGCAAATCCATGATTCGAGGCAGGGGCAGGCACATAAACACCAAAATCCACACTGAATTTATAGGTGGAATTAGCATCCTGTTTTTCTTTTTCCGCCTTCATCCGCTCTGCAAGAAAACACTTGCCATCACAATTCATCGCAGGCTTATCCTTATTGATACAAAAATTTTCGATGATGTACGCCTTGTTCAACTCATAGTTACCCTGTATCACCGAGTACACCATACTATTCAGCACGAGTATTGAGCAAAGGAAAATATGTATGAGCGTTTTTAACACAGTCCAAAAATACCGGTTAAAAACACAACTACAAAGAAATCCGATAATTTAATTATATATAAAGTAAACTCATCCTACAAATCACTCTATAGTATAATAACTCCACTCATCGGTTTACCCTCAATCTGTGCGCGAATACTTCCCGTTTTTCCCGAGGGCAATGAAGAAAAAAGCTGAGGCAATAAGTACTAAAAAGGAAAAGTAATGATATTGCTACCTAAACTCTCATTCTTGGGTCGATTTTTTAAAGCGCATCATCGGGACGTCATCAATCATCAGGTTTAACTTCCCTTCATCGTCGACAGTGTATCTGTTTACCTTTTCCATGGTATTCAGGAAAGTAGATTCTCCTTCTCCGCAATACATCATTGTAGTCGGACCGGGTTCACCAAAAGAGATTTCAGCTCCATTCAAAGTAAAGTCGGCAGAATAACCGTTGCAGCTGTTGTTGCCCTCTACTTTGTTGGTGGCTTCGTTGAATTTAATTTTAGGCTTTTTGTCGGGATACAGCCCACTAAATGCGATGCGTGGCCCGGAAATGTATTCGAGTTCCCATTCGGTATCAAAAAGCCCTTCAGTGGTTGTTTCTTTTGTTGATGAGCAAGAACAGATAATCAGTGCAAAAATTAACAGCGAAAGGATTTGCGTGGTTTTCATAATGGAAAGTTTTATTGTTTCGAATTCCGGTTTTTATTCCTACTAAAGTAATCATAATAGCCACTAATAGTGGTGATATCAATGGAATATTTGAACAACAATAATGAGACCGAGAAGTATCAATTCCCGTAGTTTTAGGACTGACAATTGTTCTTGCGATCAGGGCGGGGCTTCGATTTCCGATAGCAGTCCCCCTCTCCTTCCCCTCGTAACCGGACTTACTCGCAAAAGCCATCCGAAGATGCATACCAAACTGGAAAAATCAAAAAAGCCTTCCGAAAATCGGAAGGCCCCAAATTATGATGTTAGCTTTTGATTATTTCGTCTTCGGCAACACGTTTGAAATCAATGATACTTTTTCAATCGGTTCCGAAGCATTCGAATAAATTCTCACTACCGAGTTTTGCTTGCCCATTTTACCGGAGGAGTTGAAAGACACTTTGATCTCTGAAGTTTTACCCGGTGCTATTGGCTCCTTCGGCCAGCTTGGCACGGTACATCCACAAGTTGCTGCTACATTTGAGATGATCAAAGGAGCTGATCCGGTATTTGTCAACTCAAATGTATGCTCTACTTTATCCCCTTGGGTGATATCACCAAAATCAATCGATTTTTCTTTAAAAGTGATTGCTGCACCACTTTCTTCCTGAGCATTGGCATTGAATGCAAATACCAAGACAAAGACGGTCAATAGTACTCCTAATTTTTTCATGTGTTTATAATTTGTTTTTTAATGGCCACATGGAATCTTTGACGATTAAAACAATCATTGTCCTGTGTGTTTAATGATGATTTTAATCGTGTCGATTTCATGTGTTTATAATTTGTTTTTTAATGGTCATAACCTGTCCCGTAACGAAGGAAACGGGATAGAATCCCTACCTGCGGCAGGAAGGTCGCATTACATGGTTTTGTTTATTTGGTTTTCAAATATTCAATTTTTTGAGTCAACTTCAAAATAACGGATTTCAATGTGTAAAGATGTCTTCAATCGAAAATATCTTGCCAAAAAGAATTTTCAAGCGCTGTTTTATGAAAATTTAGAACTCTGAATCCTCTGTTTCTTTTGAATCTCCGGTTTCTTTGGGCTTTACAAAAAATATAGGAGCAAAATTCACCAGATACAATTCCTCAGTCGCTCGTGTCATCGCTGTGTAAAGCCATCTGGTAAAATCCTTATCCACTTGATTTTCCGGAAGATATCCCTGATCCACAAAAACCGCCTTCCATTGCCCACCCTGGGCCTTGTGGCAAGTCAGCGCATAGGCGAATTTAACTTGCAAAGCATTCAGAAACGGATCTTTCCTGATCAATTCTTTGCGCTCTACCTTACTGGCCACATCTGCATAATCCTCCGAAACCTGCTGATAAAGGCTTCTATATTGTTCTCTCGTGAGCGAGGGGCTGGGGGAATAAAGTGTATCCAAAATCACCTTGGCTTCAAAGTGAGGCTCATCAGGATAATCCAACAGCCTAAGCTCAAGTGTGGCAAAACGTAACCCATAGAATTCTTCGAAAGATCTAATTTTCATTACCTCCGCCATATCTCCATTGGCCAGAAAATTCACCCTCTCCGATTCAGCCATGTAGGTATAGTTGTTTTTCACAATCATCAGTAAGTCGCCCGAGCTGATTTCATCCTCGAAAAAATGAATAGTCCTCCTGATATAGAGGTTATACTGGACAGCCGCCTTATTTGATCGGGTGATAATGGTGGTATTTTCTGTGTCAAACTTATCATAAGCATACCTCAGACCATCCTCAAGCCGTTCTCCCGTCATTTTGAACATATCTTTGAACTGGCCGGTACTAATCTGAATCTTCTGCTTCTCCTGCTGCAATTGATACCTTAAGTTGGTAGCATTGTACAGAATACCGGATTCCAGCCGCTGACGCATCACCTCCGTCAATTCGATAAAGTCCGCATCCAACCGGAAATGTCTCAGCAAATAATCCGCTTCAAGAGCCGGACTGAACTCACTTCCGACCGGCGGAAGCTGAGCTGTGTCTCCTACCAGAATAAGACGGTTGTTCTGTCCATGGAAGACAAAGCTGATCAAATCTCCCAGCAAGTTGCCTGACATCCCCCCGTCATCAGCCAGCATGGACGATTCATCTATTATAAAAACTGTGTCTTTGTAATAATTCTTTTGCAGGATAAATCCTCCTCCAAAACTACCATCTTCCGCTTTGGGCTTGTAGATAATCTTATGAATGGTATAGGCTGCCCGACCGCTGTAATTGCTCATTACCTTAGCGGCCCGACCGGTGGGAGCCAGTAAGAGTGAGCGCATGGATAATTTGGGCAGAGCTTTTACCAAAGCTGAAATAACAGAAGTCTTCCCCGTCCCGGCATAGCCACGCAGGACGAAGGTTGGCTTTTTCTCCGGTTCCATTAGGAGAAAATAATCCATCTTGGAGAAAAATGAAGCCTGGCCGGAGGTAGGCTCAAACGGAAAATATTTACCCAGCAATGCCGATGGCCTCAGCACTGACTCCTTATCTTTACCCATATAAGCGAATGTAAATGCCAAAAGACAAAATCAGCAAGGAAATAGAAGCAAAATTCGGAAATCATCTCAGATCACGTGTAAACGGCATTCTGATACAAGATGAAAAAATCCTTATGATCAAACATTTGATGGGAAACGGCAAGATCATGTGGTCAGTTCCCGGTGGTGGGATGCTTTATGGGCAAAGTGCCGTAGAAAACTTAAAACGGGAATTTCCTGAAGAAACGGGCTTACATATAGAAGTAAAAGCCTATCTTTTCGTTCACGAATACCTTGCTACACCACTTCATGCGATGGAACATTTCTTTCAGGTGGAAAAAACCGGGGGGAATTTAACATTAGGCACAGACCCGGAACTTTATCCGGATTCCCAAATTATAGCGGAAGTCCAATGGATGAGCATTGAGGAAATCCGATCATTGCCTAATGAAGCCCTTCATCAAATCTTTTGGGGAATTAAATCCCTTGAGGACCTAGTAATGTTGCGCGGATATTTTAATTTTGGAAATAATTCTCTAAAATAGCACGATTAATAACCTTCAACCTTACCCAGATTCTTAAAAATTTAGCAAATGAATTTATCAAAAGTACTATCCTTGGTCTTCTTCGTAGTGGCAATTGGTCTTGGCTTCCTTCTCTGGAAAGGTGTTGATGACGTCGTAGAGGACGAAAAAAGAATCGCCCTTATCGAAGCTGCAATCATTGAAAAACTGCAAATGCTTAGAGATGCGGAGTTGGCGTTTCAAGCTTCCAACGGAAGATATGCCGAAAATTGGGAAGAGCTCAAATCATTTATCCAAAACGGTAAAATCTGGCTTGTTCAACGGACTGAAACCACCAAACTACTTGAGTACGGTAAAGAAGAAACTACTGTAACTTTCGATACTCTTGGTTCTGTGCCGGTAATTGATTCCCTGTTCAACGCAAGAAAATATCCTGACTTCAAACTTGACAATCTTGCAGTCGTTCCGGGTTCCGGAGGAAAGCAGTTTGAATTCTTCGCAGACAAAGTGGAAAGAAACTCTTATGAAATCTCTGTATTTGAGATTAGAGATCCTGCTCCGATTAATCCTAACAGAAGATTGAACAATAACGAAAAAGCCTTGAAAGTAGGTTCTAGAACAGATGCCTCTACTGAGGGTAACTGGAAATAAAACCTCTATTTTGGAAAGTAACCTTAAAGTATTTAAAAGTGATAGGTTTGATGTGGAAGACGC
Source organism: Algoriphagus sp. 4150 (assembly GCF_031457395.1). Lineage (NCBI taxonomy): Bacteria > Pseudomonadati > Bacteroidota > Cytophagia > Cytophagales > Cyclobacteriaceae > Algoriphagus > Algoriphagus sp. 4150. The sequence goes on along the minus strand of NZ_JAVDWS010000016.1, from coordinate 76,612 downwards.
AGCAAGCCTATCACTTTTTTTGTATCCCGATTCCCTTTTCATTTTTGCGAAGGACAAGAACCAGACAAATATCTGTATTCACAAATACAATCACTTCAGCTGGGATGCTTTGGAGCAATTGGTGATCTCTGACCATCTATTGAAAGCGGATATTCCGACTAAGGTTTATCTTCATCAGCCTGATTTCAGTCTTGTGCCGGGTGTGTTGTTCCAACCTGCCCAGGAGGCTTCTTACCTGAAATATGCCGGAGATCAAAAAGCCAATACGAGTTATTTCAACACTCCTTTAGACAGTAACAATCTACAGGTTCTCTCTTCTATCCCGGATAAGTTGAAAAAAAATCTGGAAGCGAGATTTTCAGAATTGACATTCCATCACGGATCTGTTTCTTTTCTTTCTTATTTGTTCAAAGAAAGATTTAACCTGATCGGACAGGAAATATTGGTAAGCCTTTTTGGGAGTCAAATCTACGTCGCAGCCTTTTTGAACCAAGAACTTGCAGCTTTCAACATCTTTTCCATCGAATCGAAAGAGGATATTTTGAAATATGCCATGATTCTCATTGAGCAATTGAAATTTGAAAGGAACCATGTTCGAGTCAATGTATTCGGGGCGACAGGCGAGAGTGGAATTACCGAAGAATGGGGAAAAGAATACTTTTACAATTTTCGCCTACGGACTCCCCATGCAAACCAGAATTACACGCACGGATTCAAGCATTTGAAATCAGTCAATCTATTTGAAACAAATTGGCAATTTGATTAAGCATACTCGAAATGACCAAACTAATCCTATTTTAGTTTGGTCATTTCGTTTTAGGTGATCATTGAATAACAAATAAACACATGATAGACACATGAAAAAAACTGCCATTTTCCCAGGCTCATTCGACCCTTATACCCTTGGTCATCATGACATCGTGATGAGAAGCTTGGATTTATTTGATGAAGTGATTATCGGCATAGGTTACAATTCTACCAAGAAATCCAGGTATTTCGAGATTGATGATATGGTGGCAAAAGTAAAAAGTGTTTATGAAAACACTCCCTCCGTAAAAGTCATTGTGTATAATGAACTGACCTCTACACTTGCCAAAAAGCATAATGCGCAGTTTCTGATCAGAGGGCTGAGGAACACTACTGATTTTGAATACGAGAACACAATCAGCCAAATGAATCGCTACTTAAATGAGGAACTGGAAACTGTGTTTCTCATCACTTCCCCACGCTATGCAGCCATCAGCTCTACCATCATCCGTGAAGTACATCGCTTTGGCGGGGATGTGACCGAATTTCTCCCTTATAACGTCTGAGCCTTCAGATGAGTCTTGATGTATTGTTTGAAGAGGTAGCGCATTGACGGATAAGAATTGACCAAGGCAATTTTAGCATCTCCCTCATAGAACCATCTGATATCTTCTATCCCCTCTTCTTTCTGCGGAGCCATCATAGAATCATTGACACATTCCATTTCAAACCAGTAAGTTTTTTTCAAGATGCTCTTTCTGTCTTGAGTATAGGTATGCCAAGTATTGCAGATCTTTTTACCCGCTTTCACTTTTATCGCACATTCCTCCTCCACTTCACGTACAGCACATTGCTTTGGAGTCTCTCCTTTTTCGAATTTACCTTTCGGGAAATCCCATTTCCCCAAGCGAAAAATCAGCAACATTTTATCCTTCTTGGATACTACACCGCCTGCGCCCTTGATAGTAGAAAAGCGGCTTTTCACAAACTTCTTCAAAGCAGCTTTGTCTTTACTCACCAAAGTGATCGAATCAAGATTCTTCAGCTTTCGGGTTCGAAGTATATACAGCAAGCGGATAATCAGATCGTGCGAAGGCTCATGAAAGAGAATATCATCCTTCCATGGAAAATTGGCAGGTAAGTCTTCTTGCTGATGATAGACAGTATCATAAGACTTCGACGGATTCAACTCATCGTAGCTTATCAAGTCAATAGGTTTGTCATTCACGAAGATTCTCATGGTCTGAATCAAAGGTTATACATGTTGGAATCAGTCAAAAGTGCATAATTTTTTCACTTGCCACAACCTTAGCAAGACTTAATCTCTTATTTTTGACTCATGGAAATTTTAGACGCGAATGTAGCTGCTGAAGTAGCTGATAAATTATTGGAAATTCAAGCGATCAGATTACAACCTGAAAAACCCTTCACCTGGGCCTCCGGCTGGAAATCACCGATCTACTGTGACAATAGGCTTTCTCTCTCTTTTCCCAAGGTACGGACAATGATCAAGGAACAATTGATCAGAAGTATTCAACATTTTTTTCCGAACGTAGAAGCCATCGCAGGAGTAGCTACTGCCGGGATCCCCCAGGGAGCGCTGCTGGCCAATGACCTTGACCTTCCCTTCATCTATGTACGCTCTAAGCCAAAAGGACATGGCATGGAGAATATGATCGAAGGAAAAGTAGTGCCCGGCCAAAAAGTGGTAGTGGTCGAGGACTTGGTCTCCACAGGCGGAAGTTCGCTGAAAGCTACCCAAGACTTGTTGGATGCGGGATTTGAAGTAATGGGAATGGTGGCCATTTTCAGCTACGGTTTCGATGTGGCTTCGCAAAACTTCGAAAAGGCAGGTGTGAAGCTTGTTTGTCTAAGCCACTATGAAGCGATGCTTCCCATGGCAGTGGAGAGAAAATACATTACGGACGATACGCTCGAATCTCTCACAGAATGGAGAAAAGATCCGGCTGGCTGGAAGCAATAAAATCCGCATAAAACGAATAGAGGCAGTGAAAAATCACTGCCTCTATTCGTTTTTAGACACCCTGCTAGTTTAGCTTGAGTACCATCCCGCATACATGGGATAGTTCTTTGCCGTCCTTGAGATGACATCATTCATTTCCGTGCCGGTATCCTTTACTTTTTTGGCGGGCATACCGGCATAAATTGAGTTAGCCTCCACTACTGTGTTTGCCAAAACTACTGCCCCGGCAGCAATCACTGCTCCGGAATGAACTACCGCGCCATCCATCACTATCGCCCCCATTCCTATCAGCACCCTGTCATGAATAGTGCAGCCGTGTACTACCGCATTATGAGCGATCGACACTTGATTGCCTATGTACGTTCCGGCCTTCTTGTAAGAGCAATGGATCACTGCACCATCTTGGATATTGGTTTCGTTTCCAATTCTGATCTCATGCACATCCCCACGAATTACTGCATTGAACCATACGGTACACTTATCTCCCATGATCACGTCTCCGACTACAGTAGAATTGGGTGCCAACCAACAGTCATCCCCAAAAGCGGGGCTTTTCCCATTTAATTCTAAGAGTAATGCCATATTTATTTAACTTATTGTGCTTTAATTAGTATTTTGTCAGAAACAAAGTTTAACTTTTTCTTTTGAGTAATGAACTTTTTAGCAAACTTTGAGTTTCCATGTATATACATCTAAATTGAAAAACAAACTCGCAACAATGAAAACAATCAAACAAACAGGCCTACTTCTGGCAGTTACTCTGATGACATTTGCCTGTGGCAAGTCTACAGAAACAGTAGAAGCTACTGAAGCAAAGGAAGTAGCCCAAGCAGAAGGCACAACTTTAACAGTTGACACAGGAGCTAGTACTATAGCTTGGACAGGCTACAAGCCTGCAGGACAGCACAACGGTCTAATCCCGGCTGTAGAAGGCACACTCATCACGGAAGGTGAAACTATAGCAGGTGGAAAAATCACATTTGACATCACAAAGCTAGAGATCAAAGATCTGGAAGCAGGTTCTGAAGATTACGGAAAGCTTCATGGTCATTTGCAGTCAGCAGATTTCTTTGACGCAGAAACTCATCCTACCGCTACTTTTGAGATCACTTCGGTAGAACCATTCTCCTCAAGCGATTCTGTATCCGATAAGGAGGAATTTGAAACTGAGTTCACTCCTTCATCTGATTCTGAGTTGGCCCCTGACGCTCCTACTAATTGGATCAGCGGTAACCTTACTATGAGAGGAACTACCAAAAACATCAAGTTCCCGGCAACAGTAACTGTATCTAACGGAACTGCCGCTGTAAAAGCAGGATTCAACATCGATAGAACCGACTGGGGTCTTTCTTATGGTGACGAAGCTTCTGCTACGGACAAGACAAAAGATAAATTCATTTACAACAGTGTGTCTATTGTTTTGGACACAAAAGCCAAATAAGGATTTAACTATTCTGAATTTAAAGAGGAAATCAGCCGATTTCCTCTTTTTTTTGCCTATTCATGTCTACAACCCCATTCATCTACCCTATTCCGGACAAAATCCGGATCGAAAAACTTTGCCGATGGGCAGACGTGCATTTTGATTTTTTTGCCTTTACCAATGGAAATGGGCACAAATACCCGGAAGAACCTTTCAGAACTAGATTTTTTGCCGGGAATAATCAGTTAGCAGAGGCCGAAATCCGGAGAGAACCTGCCGAATTCAAAAAAGTTGGAATAATCAGTTACGATTTCAAAAATCGGTTAGAAAAACTCAAAAGTGAAAACCCTGCGTTTTTTGAACTCCCCGAACTGTGCTTTTTCAAACCCGAACTGTCATTGGAATTTTGCCATGATGGAATCTATTCGGAAAGTGAATTAAGTCTAGAATTTTGGAAGGAAATAGATAATACAGAAATTCCTCTTTCTCCCGATACCACCTGCGATGTCAGTTCCCGGCTTTCCAGGGAAAGCTACCTCAAAACAGTCAAAACGATTCAACATCACATCGTAGAGGGAAACACCTATGAAAGCAACTTTTGTCAGGCCTATTCAGGAACCTTTGACACCTGGGATCCAATTGGGGCTTATTTCAAGCTCAACAGCCTTTCTCCCATGCCTTTTTCTACCCTTTTCAAGGCAAAATCCCAGTGGCTGGTCTCTGCTTCACCTGAGAGATTTCTAAAAAGATCCGGATCGAAGATCATCGCACAGCCAATCAAAGGAACCATCAGACGTGGGAAATCAGAAACCGAAGACATCATCAACAAGAAGATTCTGGCCTCCAGTGAAAAGGAGCAGGCAGAAAACCTGATGATCACTGATCTAATGCGAAATGATCTCTCCAAGGTATCCGTAACAGGCTCGGTAGAAGTGAAGGAACTCTTTGGCATTTATCCCTTACCGAGGGTATTTCAGATGATCAGTACCATTACTTCCAGGCTAAAAGAGGGTGTAAACTTCTCAGATATCATTCAAGCTTCATTTCCTATGGGAAGCATGACCGGAGCTCCAAAAATCCGAACCATGGAACTTATTGAAGAACTGGAAAGCTTCAAAAGAGGCTGGTTTTCGGGTACTTTTGGAATAATTGAAGAGGACGGTGATTTTGATTTCTCAGTGATCATCCGCAGCATTATTGCTGATCTACAAGTAAAAAAACTCTACTTTGGAGTAGGGAGTGCCATCACCTACGATGCGGATGCCGCTCAGGAATACGATGAATGCAATCTAAAAGCCCAGGCAATTCTAGAAGTGCTCAGTGGAAAATGAAAAAGATATAGCGTCTCCCCCTATCAGGAAAATCATCCACGTGGATATGGATGCTTTTTATGCTTCTGTGGAGCAGCTGGATCATCCGGAATGGAGAGGAAAGCCACTGGTCGTGGGCGGAAATGCAGCCAGAGGAGTAATAGCTGCGGCAAGCTATGAAGCGAGAAAGTTCGGGGTCTATTCCGCCATGTCTTCCGTACTGGCTGCCCGCAAATGTCCCCAGCTCATTTTTGCACCGGCTAGATTTGACCGGTATAGAGAGATTTCCGGTCAAATCCGGGAGATTTTTTACGAATACACAGAGCTAGTGGAGCCCCTATCGCTGGACGAGGCGTTTATGGATGTCACAGAAAACAAAAAAGGCCTGAAATCTGCCATACTGATAGCCAGCCAAATTCGCCAGAAGATCAAAGAGCGTACGGGATTAAATGCTTCTGCGGGAGTTTCTTACAATAAGTTTCTGGCTAAAATTGCTTCTGACCTCAACAAGCCAAATGGCCAGGCAGTAATCCTTCCTGAGGAAGCGGAAGCTTTTCTGGAAAAATTACCAATCAAAAAATTCTTTGGCATTGGGAAGGTAACTGCCGAAAAAATGAGTGGTCTGGGCATTCATAGTGGAAAGGACCTCAAGCAATTTTCTCTACAGTACCTTACACGCAAGTTTGGCAAATCGGGTATTCATTATTACAACATAGTCCGGGGAATTCACCTCTCGGAAGTCCAGCCTCACCGTATCCGGAAATCTCTCAGCGCTGAGAACACCTTTGAAAAAGACATCTTGGCCATAGAAGACCTGCTTTCGGCGTTGAAACCAATCTGTGACGAGCTGATCAAGCGAATCAAGAAAAGTGGGATCAAAGGCAGGACTGTCACTCTGAAAATCAAATTCTCTGATTTCACCCAACAGACCCGCAGCAAAACCCAGGAGCAATATCCCGATGAAGAGCATATTTGGGAAATAGCTCAAGAACTCTTAGCCCAGGAACCCTTCGAAAAATCAATCCGCCTCCTCGGGCTTGGCATTTCCAATCTGAATATTATCGAAGAACACCAGCACTTTGGGGAGCAGTTGAAAATTCCTTTTGAAGGTTAAGGAAGCCGCGTTTGACCACATGTTCTATCAACCGTCTCCGAAATTGTAGTTCAACCAGACAGTTGAATTGAGCAGGGGGATTTATTCTCTCGGAGAATATTAGGCATATTAACAAAATAAAAGAATGAGAGATTCTGCCATTTTGTCCGCATTTTCTTAATTTCGCCATCCGAAAGAAGGAAAGAAGGTACATGAATAATTTAATTGCAGACATCGACATCATCTCAGGAGAAGAAGCACAAGCATGTGACTTCAAAACCACCGTGGATGAAAATACCGGCAAAACCAGAAAACTCTACATAGAGAGCTATGGTTGCGCCATGAATTTCTCAGATTCAGAAATCGTAGCATCTATCATGAAAGAAGGGGGATTCGATACAACATCCGATTTCTATCAGGCAGATGTGATTTTTCTCAATACCTGCTCCATCCGGGAGAAAGCCGAACAAACAGTAAGAAAGCGCCTCACTGATTTCAACAGAGCCAAAAGAAACAAGCCTGAGATGACAATTGGCGTGTTGGGCTGCATGGCTGAGCGATTGAAGGAAAAGCTTCTCGAAGAAGAAAAAATGGTGGACATAGTCGTAGGCCCTGATGCTTACCGAGACCTTCCCAATCTGATTTCTGTAGCCGAAGATGGACAGAAAGCTGTAAACACATTTCTTTCGCGTGAGGAAACTTACGCAGACATCTCCCCTGTCCGGCTGAATTCCAATGGCGTCACGGCATTCGTATCCATCATGCGTGGCTGTGACAACATGTGTTCCTTCTGCGTGGTGCCTTTTACCCGGGGAAGAGAAAGAAGCCGTGATCCCTATTCCATAGTCGAAGAGGCCAAGGATCTTTTCTCCAGAGGATACAAAGAAGTGACTTTACTCGGCCAGAATGTAGATAGCTACAAATGGTCACCTGAAGAAAACAACAAAGCCAGACTAAACAAAAAAGAAGAGACTGTAAGCGCTGTGGTGAATTTCGCCAGCCTGTTGGAGATGGTTGCCCTGGTAGATCCAAGTCTTCGTGTGCGATTCTCCACCTCCCATCCCAAGGACATCACAGACGATGTCTTATACACCATAAAGAAGTACGACAATATCTGCAAATACATCCATTTACCTGCTCAAAGCGGTAATTCCCGTGTATTGGAAATGATGAACCGAACCTACGACAGGGAATGGTATCTGGAGCGTGTGTCCAAGATCAGGGAGATTCTGGGTGAAGAATGCGGAATTTCATCCGACATGATCACAGGATTCTGCAGCGAAACGGAAGAAGAGCATCAAGACACGCTTTCCTTGATGGACATTGTGAAATTCGATTTTTCTTACATGTTCTTCTATTCTGAGAGACCGGGAACTTTGGCTGCGAAGAAATATCCGGATGATATTCCTCTGGAAGTCAAAAAACGAAGACTGGCCGAGGTGATCACCAAGCAAAGTGCGCTTTCGCATGAGCGAAATAAACTGGATCTTGGAAAGGAGCAGCTGATACTCATAGAAGGAACGTCAAAGAAATCAGCAGATGAGTTGAAAGGGCGAAACTCTGCCAATAAAGTAGTGATCGTGCCTAATGGAAACTACACCAAGGGTGATTACTTAAAAGTAAAAATCACTGACTGCACTCCTGCCACACTATTTGGCGAAGTGATTGAAATAAACCCGCAACATTAAATGATTACAAATCCGGAAATACAAAGCGTCAAGCAGCGCTTCGGGATCATTGGCAACAGTCCACTGTTGAATCATGCGATTCAGGTGGCTATGCAGGCAGCTCCCACTGATATGACTGTGCTGATCACGGGTGAAAGCGGAAGTGGTAAAGAGAGTTTTTCGAAGATCATTCATTCGCTCAGCCTTCGCAAGCATGGTAAATTCATTGCCATCAACTGCGGAGCTATACCTGAAGGAACGATAGATTCTGAGCTTTTCGGTCATGAAAAAGGTTCCTTTACCGGTGCCCATGAAGCCAGAAAGGGATATTTTGAAGTTACTGACGGAGGTTCCATTTTCCTTGACGAAATCGGCGAAATGCCGCTTGGCACCCAGGCAAGACTCTTGCGGGTACTTGAAAATGGTGAATTTATCAAAGTAGGCTCCTCCAAAGTCCTGAAAACAAATGTCCGTGTAATCACGGCCACCAATGTAAAACTTCTCAATGCGGTAGAAAAAGGCAAATTCAGAGAGGACCTTTATTACAGGCTCAATACCGTTCCTATTTTTGTACCCCCGCTGAGAGAGCGTGGAGAAGACATGGTACTGCTTTTCAGGAAATTCACTTCTGACTTTTCGGAAAAGTACGGAGTCCGGCCGATTTCCCTGGATGCAGAAGCTCAGACAGCTCTGATGCGCTATTCCTTTCCGGGCAATATCCGTCAGCTGAAAAATATTGCAGAACAGATTTCCCTTTTGGAAAGTGAGCGGGAAGTAGATGCCGCGACATTGGCAAAGTATCTGCCATCAGACAATTCACGCCTGCCGATGACCCTCCCAAGTCAGTCAAAAAACAGTGACACCACGGATTTCTCTGAGAGAGATTTGCTGTACAAAGTACTGTTTGACATGAAAAAAGACATGAACGAGTTGAAAAAACTCGTTTTGGAAACCTATCAAAACGGCGGGCTAAACCAAAACATCATTCAAAAGCACTCAGGGCTTTTCGAAGACTTGGATAGCGGATTCTCTGCCAAAGAAAATACAGAATCCAGCTCCGGTTACGTTCCTTTAGTGCTCGATTCCAACAAATCAAATTCAGGTAACGAGGATGATTATGAAGATGATGTCATAGAGGATATTATTCACGAGGAAGATGACAATTCCCTTTCATTGGAAAAGAAGGAGAAGGAGATGATTCTAAGAGCTTTGCGCAAGCATAACAATAAGAGAAAATACGCAGCCAGTGATCTGGGAATATCGGAGCGCACCCTTTACAGAAAAATTAAGCAATATGAGATCGACCAATAAGCTTACGTTCTTTACGCTTGGACTGATCTTTTTTCTGTTCCAAAGCTGTTCTGTCAAATACAGTTTTACGGGAACGAACATAGATTACAATCAGGTTAAAACATTTACGGTTGAAAATTTCTTCAACGATTCCGGAGGAGGACCTGCCAATATAGAACAGAGATTCACCGAAGCGCTGAAGGAATATTACCAAAGAAATACCCAGCTGGAACTGGTGCGGTCTAACGGCAACCTGCAGCTCATGGGAGCCATCTCCCGTTACACTGTCTCGCCTCAGGCGGCCGTGTCGAGCAATGATCCCAATCTTCCTGATCGTGCAGGTACCATGCGTCTGACGATAGTGGTGGAAGTGGAATACATCAATACGACGAATGAAGAGGAAAATCTGAAAAGAGGCTTCACTTTTTTTCAGGATTATGATCCAAGAACTACAACTTTGCTTGATGCGGAAGATGAGATGGTAGATGAGATTTTCACTACTATTATTCAGGATATCTTCACTGCGACAGTTGCTAACTGGTAATTTGCCTATATTCAGCCAAAAGAAATTCACGTGAACGCAGCCCAATTTTTAGAAATAGTCCAAAAAGCAGATTCCTTAGATCGTAGTGAGATGCTACAGTTGCAAAAGGTACGGGAGAATTTCCCCTACTTTCAGATTCCGCATGTACTTGCTGCCCGCTATGAATTTCTGAAAGATGGAGCAGTAGATATCCCCTCACTGGGATATGCAGCAATCACAAGTCCCGATAGAATTTGGCTGAAAACCTTAATAGAAAAAGTAGAGGCAGAAGAAAAAGTCCCGGTGCCGGAGGAAATTGTACAAGAGGCAGAAATCAAAGTTGAAGAAAAACTTTCTCCTACGCCGGTCTCAAAGGAACAGGAAGTTCAGGCTGAGCCGACTAAGGTACAGCCAAGAAGGAGAAAACCTCCTAAGGACGACCTAATCGAAACGATCAAAAGAAAAGAAAAAAAGGAAATTCTTGACGAGAAAAAGAGAGAGCAGATTGACTTGATCAGAGCATTCAGCAAGAAGTCAATCAAAATGGCAACTATCAAGGAGATCGAAGCAAACCAAAATACAGAGAACCTTGCGGCTGCCAGTACTCAGATCAACGATAACCTAATATCTGAATCATATGCTAAGATCCTTGCCAATCAGGGCAAGAAGCAATTAGCCAAGCAAATTTATGAGAAATTGGTATTGAAGTTTCCGGATAAAAGGACTTACTTTGCGGACTTGATTGAAAAACTGAAAGATTAACACCCATATTATATGTTTACGTTATTGATTACAATTATTCTGATTTTAGCTGTGTTGCTAATCTTGGTGATCTTAGGGCAGAACTCCAAAGGAGGAGTCGGTGCAGCATTCGGCGGCAGTGCATCCCAAATCATGGGTGTGACCCGTACAGGAAATGTACTTGAAAAAGCAACTTGGGTATTGGCAGTCTCTATACTTGCACTTTCTCTGGCATCTTCTGCTTTTTATACCGGAGCACAATCCAATCAATTCTCTTCTCCAAACATCGATAACGCCAAGCAGCAAGTAGTAGCGCCTACTTTTGGTGAAGACAATAACCTGCTGCCTGCAGCTACTGAGGAAACTCCTGCTGAGACTGACACTACTTCAGGAAACTAAGCAAGACAATTCTTAATCCCATTTTAAGTCTGCTCCGCAAAGGGCAGACTTTTCTTGTTTATACCTCTCTCAACAAACTTTCCCAAAGTTTAAAACTTTGGGAAAGTTGATAAAAAACGAATAAGGCTATACAGAAACACTCTTAAGCAACAGTCGTTTGCTGATAGGGACAAGAGTCTCTTCGATTGGGAATTCTTGTTGGCTATGAATCCTCCAGGTGGCGGGATTGGGCAGCTCTTTGATCTCCCGTACCAGATCCATCTTTATTTTCTCAAGCGTATTGACCAAGCTACGGTGAAATACACCAATCAACCACATACTGATGCTCCGGAATTTCTCCCCTGCAAAATGAAGCAAACTTAATTGGTAACGGTAGGCGTACACTTCCTTCCTTTCCTCTCTAGACAATAAAATATACCCTTCCTTATTGTATATAGGAACGATTCCTACCGGTTCAAATTCCAGCTGGTCTTCTATGTAATCATAAATCGTTCTCCCCTCTTCTATCTGTGACACCAACTTAGGCAAGGCAAATTCGGTAATCATGGAAAGCTCCTTCATCACGCTATCCTCACTTACGCTGGATTGGTAGTTCAGCTTTCCTTTTTGAAAGTCAATGGAATCCAACGTCTTGGGAAAAAGCTCACTGAGGCCACTGCTATTCGATTTCAATTCATTCAAATCCCGATAATGGTCTATCAATTCACTGAGAGCGGGATAAAGTTTCATCTCATTGAAGTGCTTGCTTGTTTCCTGCAAAAAGGCCAGTAGCTGATACTTTTTATACTCGAAATCGATGTGGCCCTCGGTGATCCAGTTTTTCGGTAGTGTTTTCATAGGGGATAGGTTTGGTAATAAATTACGAATTTCTGACAACTTTGAAGCGTCCCGAGCAAAAATGGCAGTCATCTCTGCCAAAAAAAATCCAAATTACCATCGAATCCCCCAAGATTGACAGCCGGTTTGTCAGCCTTTCCCCTTATTCCTTCCTTGGCACAGGAAGTGCTATTAGGCAATTACATTTTAATCTAACCTTTAAACGAATTTATACTATGTCAAATGTGAACATCAAACCTCTTGCAGACAGAGTTTTGGTACAACCTGCTGCGGCTGAAGAGAAAACAGCATCCGGCCTTTATATCCCGGACACCGCTAAAGAGAAGCCACAAAAAGGTACTGTAGTGGCAGTAGGAAATGGCAAAAAAGATGAGCCTTTAACCGTAAAAGTTGGAGACACCGTTTTGTACGGAAAATATTCCGGTACGGAACTAAGTGTAGAAGGAAGCGACTACCTCATCATGAGAGAGTCTGATATCTTCGCTATCCTTTAATAAATCATCCTGAATCGTTAACCAAAATATTTACCAATATGGCTAAGCAATTATTTTTCAATACAAGTGCAAGAGATCAGCTGAAAAAAGGTGTTGATGCACTTGCAGATGCAGTAAAAGTAACATTGGGTCCTAAGGGACGTAATGTGATCATTGATAAGAAATTTGGCGCACCTACCATCACCAAAGATGGTGTCTCTGTTGCCAAAGAAATCGAATTGGCTGAGCCAATCGAAAATATGGGCGCACAGCTTGTAAAAGAAGTAGCTTCCAAAACTGCTGATAATGCAGGTGACGGTACTACTACTGCTACTGTCCTTGCTCAGTCCATCTTCGGCGTAGGTATCAAAAACGTAGCTGCCGGAGCTAATCCAATGGATCTTAAAAGAGGTATTGACAAAGCAGTATCTGCTGTAGTGAAGCAACTACAAGCTGATTCTAAGCAAATCTCTACTTCCAAAGAAATCGCTCAAGTAGCAACTGTATCTGCCAACAACGACGAGGAAATCGGAACAATGATCTCCAACGCAATGGACAAGGTAGGTAAAGACGGTGTAATCACCGTGGAAGAAGCAAAAGGTACTGAAACTGAAGTAAAAACTGTAGAAGGTATGCAGTTTGACAGAGGTTACCTTTCTCCTTACTTCGTGACCAACACGGAGAAAATGGAAGTGGAGCTAGAGCAACCTTACATTTTGATCTACGACAAGAAGATTTCTTCAATGAAAGAATTGCTTCCTGTTCTTGAGCCGGTAGCCCAGTCCGGTAAGCCTTTAGTGATTATTTCTGAAGATGTAGATGGCGAAGCACTTGCTACCTTGGTAGTAAACAAAATCAGAGGCGCCTTGAAAGTAGCCGCTGTAAAAGCTCCCGGTTTCGGTGACAGAAGAAAAGCAATGTTGGAAGACATCGCTATCCTTACCGGCGGAACAGTAATCTCTGAAGAAAGAGGTTTCAAATTGGAAAACGCAACTGTTGATATGCTTGGTAGAGCTGAGAAAATCAACATTGACAAAGACAATACAACTATCGTGAACGGTGCCGGGGATGCAGCTGCTATCAAAGGCAGAATCTCTGAAATCAAAGCTCAGATAGACAAAACTACTTCTGACTACGACAGAGAGAAATTGCAGGAAAGACTTGCTAAACTTTCCGGTGGTGTAGCTATCCTTTACATTGGAGCTGCTACTGAAGTGGAAATGAAAGAAAAGAAAGACCGTGTAGATGATGCACTTCACGCTACTAGAGCTGCTGTACAAGAAGGCGTAGTAGTAGGTGGTGGTGTAGCTCTGGTAAGAGCTGCTGAAGCTCTTAACGATCTTAAAGGCCTAAATGAAGATGAAGATACCGGTATCAACATCATCAGACAAGCCATCGAATCTCCATTGAGAACTATCGTGTCCAACGCCGGTGGTGAGCCTTCTGTAGTGATCAACAAGATCAGAGAAAACAAAGGTAACTATGGCTACAATGCCAGAACGGACGTTTACGAAGATCTTTTCGCAGCAGGAGTAATCGATCCTACTAAAGTAACCCGTCTGGCTCTTGAGAATGCAGCATCTATTGCAGCGCTTCTTTTGACTACCGAGTGTGTAGTAGCTGATGTGAAAGAAGATTCTCCTTCAATGCCTCCAATGGGTGGCGGCGGAGGAATGGGCGGCATGATGTAATCATCCCCCCATCTTCAATAGGAAAAGGAGGTTCCCCGCGGGACCTCCTTTTTTATTGCCTGAATAGTAGTGTTTAAAGGAGATTATATTAAAAAAGGCGGTTAAACTTTTTTCTTGAATCAGTATTAATTGTATTTTGGCTATACTTAACGGCTTCTTTTCTACTTTAAACCTCTAAATGATCCATTTTGACACCATTTTTCTAGTGGATGATGATCCCATAAATAATCTTATCAATAAAAGGCTATTAGGGAAAGTTGAACTTGCAGAGAATATAGTTGAATTTCTCGAAGGCGAAGAAGCATTGGTCAAGCTCCATGACATTACTCCGGGTCAATCGGTTCTTATTTTTTTAGACATTAATATGCCTGTCTTGAATGGCTGGGAATTTCTAAATAAATATCAGGAGATACATGCCTGCAGATCTGATAAGATAGTCATCCTATCCAGTTCCATAGATTATCAAGACAAGCTTAAAGCCAAAGAATATCATGTGGTATCCGGCTTTCTTGAGAAACCCCTGACTTTGGAAAAAATAAGGATGCAAATGGAGAAATACGAACAAGAATAGCTCTTGCCCCTCCTCCATTCGCACCATTTTCAAACTACCTTTTTTTCCATAGCTTTAGAATTTGGATATCATTACATAAGAGCTCTTTCCATTCAGGAAAGTCACAAATCTTGGAAGGACTGTGAGATGCCCTTCAAGATTACCCTTTGGCGCAGGAGAGAAAAATATAGAACAACCTACTAAGAGACGCTTTCTAAATCCTATTATTTATTGCTTGACTACTTTTCCTTCTTTCATGACAAACACCACATCTTTCATCACTTTGATATCCTTCTCCGGATCACCGTCTACAGCTATTATATCTGCCAATTTACCCACCTCGATTGATCCAAGTTTATCTTCAATTCCCAAAAACTGAGCGTTAGTTAAAGTGGCCGTCTGAATGGCTTCCAAGTTTGGCATTCCAACTTCAGTCATGTAAATAAATTCCCGGTAGTTTTCTCCGTGTGGAAATACACCCGCATCAGTTCCAAAAGCGATTTTCACCCCTTTTTTATACGCTCTTCCAAAGGTTTCCTGAATCTGGGCACCTATCCTCTTCGCCTTCTCAGCTACTACGTCCGGATAATATCCCGGAATCTCCGCAAAAGCAGCCGCTGACATACCCGCTGTCACCGTCGGGACAAGCCAAGTACCCTTTGCTTTCATCATATCCATGGTCTCATCAGACATCATCGTACCGTGCTCTATAGATGTCACTCCAGCCTTGACCGCACGCTGCATCCCCTCATCCCCATGGGCATGGGCAGCTACCATAATTCCAAAATCTGACGCAGTCTGTACCACAGCATCCAGTTCATCCTGCGCGAATTGCGGAGCAGATCCATCCCTGGCCACAGATAAAACCCCGCCTGTTGCAGTCACTTTGATCAAATCCGCTCCAAACTTCACTTGCTGCCGTACAGCCTTTCTCGCATCATAAGGCCCGTTGATGACTCCTTCATCAGGTCCCGGATCCCGCATCAACTCTCTTTTCATTCCGTTGGTCGGATCTGCATGCCCTCCCGTAGGAGCAATGGATTTGCCTGCTGTATATATCCTGGGACCGACTACTTTACCGGAGTTGATGGCATTTCTAAGTGCAATGTTCACCCCGGATCCACCTAAATCACGTACCGTGGTAAATCCGGCCATAATTGTCTTTTCGGCAAAGAAAATAGACTTGAATGCTACATCAGCCTCATTTTCACGAAATCCGTCTACATACCTGGTGGGGCTCGTCTCCCCTTCAATATGAACATGCATATCCATCAAACCCGGCATTACCGTCCTTGCTTTCAAATCTATAGCTGCATCACCTGAATCGGGATTTAGATATCCGGCACTGACCGAGACAATTTTATCATTTTCCACAATGATGGTCTGCTCGCTCAGCATGGTCATATTCCGCACGTCTAGTAATTTGCCTGCATGGATATATGTCTTTTGCGCAAAGACACTTATAGAAAATAGCAAAGCTATTCCACTTAGTATAATTTTTCTCATAAAGCAATAGTTTGGCTGATGGTTAAAATATAAGGCAGTTTAACAAAAAATTACAGAAAATACTCCAGTATTCATCTAATAACAATGTTCATGTAGCTCAAACTCTATTTTTTTTGTGAAATCCGCTTGAATTTCCTACAGAGAAAAGAATTAACCGTTTTGTTGTCAGGAAAACAGAAGACAGATGATCCGAGTGGCCCAAAACTGGAGTTTCACCAATTCTATCATACTTTTATCTGTTTTGCTGTAGAAAAGCAGATATTCATATCAGAAAAAGTAGATACATCCTCCTCCAAAAGCGGATACTTTTTTGTGGTAATGGTAATTCTTACTATGGTATGGCTCCTGTGGACACTCTTTACTTTAGAAAAAACTAATTAAGCACATCACGCAATTCCTCCTTTTTCTGAAACATCGCCTTTGCAAATGGACAGAGCGGGATCACTTTGATCTCCTCTTTGCGTACAAAGCCCACCAACTCATCAAGTAGCTTCCCTCCTATTCCCTGGCCTTTCAGACTTTCATCTACTTCTGTGTGTTCAATGATCATCTTCTTAGGTCCTGCCATTACATAGACCATTTCCGCAGCTCGCCGGCCACCCTCTTCCAAAAAGAATGAACCTCTTTTTCCGTCAGATTCATGTTGGATTTTAATTTCACTCATCATATTTAGCTTTTTGTTCTACCTTCAACCAATTCATCATTTTTTAGTCAGTAACAACTTGATACTTATTACTGACTACTTGATACTTCAAAACCTAATTCGCTTCCTCAATCTTAACTTTAACTTTTTTCACCCGTTCATTCTTGAGTTTAGGAATAAGTTTCTGCACCAGATTGCTTTTCACTGCTACATAAGAAGCAAAATCCATAATGGTGATCAACCCTATTTCTACACTGGTAAGCCCTCCCTTTTTGGTAAGCATCCCCACAATATCTCCCTTGCTGACCTTATCTTTTTTGCCTGCACTTATATAAAGGCAAGTCCATTCCTGAGGAACCGGAGGCACAAGCTTTTCATCAACCTTGAATTCCTCGATGAATTCATCAATGTATTCCGGTTTAGCTTCATCATTTGCCAAAATCATATAAGACAACCCTTCTGCATGCATTCTGGCTGTCCGTCCATTTCTATGGATAAAAGCATCTTCTTTGGGCGGCAATTGGTAATGCACCACATGCTTTATTTCCGGAATATCCAGACCCCTCGATGCCAAATCCGTCGCAATCAGTAAATTGGTGACTTTGCTCCGAAATCGTATCAGGTTCTTTTCCCTATCTATCTGTTCCAATCCACCATGCAACACCGAGTGAAAATAATTATAGTCATTCAGCAAAGTGCTTAAGCGATCTACGGCATCACGGTGGTTACAAAAAACGATACAGGATTCGGACTGAAATCCAGCTACCAATCGCATCAGCGTTTCTCCTTTTTCCTTACTCGAACTGTGAACAACCTTAAGCTCCAGCTTGGACTCTACGACGTCCCGAAGGAAATTGACTGTACGATGATCTATAAATGGCAGGAAATCAGGCATTCGTTTCAACACTGTCGCAGAGGTAAGCAAATGTCTCTGCTGCCCGTCAAGTGCTCCGAAAATCACTTTCAACTGCTCATGAAAGCCCATTTGTAACGACTTGTCAAATTCATCAAGCACCACCGTATGGATGGTTTTGGGATCAAAAGAACCCCGCTCTATATGATCGGCCAGCCGTCCGGGCGTACCGATGATCACTGCAGGTGCTTCTCCCAGACTGTTTGATTCGAGCTTGGAAGAATGTCCTCCGTAGACTGTGCTCACCCTGAAGGAAGTTTTCATCCCCTTGAATACCTGCTCGATCTGGATTGCAAGTTCCCGCGAAGGCACGATTATCAAAGCTTGGACTTCTCTCACATTCTCCTTTAGGGAATTTAGAAGTGGAATCAGAAAAGCAACTGTCTTTCCTGAACCGGTGGGAGACAAAAGTACAATGTGGGGGTTCTTGGCAGCTCTGGAGATAAATTCCGTTTGCATTTCATTGAGACTGTCAATCGAAAGGCTCTTAAGATACTGGGCGGTGGATTCTGTTTGTTTTTCTGACACCCCCAAAAGTACCAATTTACCGCGAGCTAAGTATTCTATTCCGGTACTGACTACTAAACTTCCTTACCCTTCACCACCAAATACCAGTCTCCCTCCAGCGCCAAATAGCCATAATCGTAGCAATAATGATAAATACCGCCCTTTTTGGTTTCGTAGAGATGTGTGAAATATTTGAACTGAAAGCCGTCACGGATCAAACGGTCTCTCGGGATTTTGGCCAATTCCTCCCCTACCGGAATAATGCTTTCCAATATATTCCGGTTCTTTTTCAAGCTGTGATTCACCCTGCGGATGTAATTGGTGGAGAAGGCATTTTGCTGATTGTTATGTGTATTTCGACATTGATCATCACAGAATTTTTTGTCGATTCTGCCCTGAATGACAGCACCACAATTCAAGCAGTATTTTTTCTCGGTTGCCATACGCTAAAAAGTTTGATCTAATTTAACCGATTAGTTTGAAAATCAAAGCTTCAAACTAACCGGTCGGGGAAATCCCATAGCTCATCTGTCAAACTTTAAAGTACTCAGATTAAATGTATTCCAGATAGAAATGGATTCTTCAGTTAGGTACACAAAGTACAAATCACCGTAATAATCTGTTTCCTGAATCACAAAAGAAAAATCAAACCAACCTTCATTTGGATCTGAAACAGCTCGGGAATCATCGGTTAGTATCCCCGATTCGGCAATAAGCTCTCCATCAGGAGCCCCTGCCCTCACCTGAATTTTCCCTTTGGTATTTCCGGGTAGAATGGACAGCGTGATTTTATTGATTTGGTTGAGATCAATAGCTTTCAGCAAAAGCCAAGATCCGGAAGTAGTGAATTGCACAAAGTATTCATCTTCAGGATTGGCTCTGGCTGCACCTTCAAGGTTATCTGCGCTGTAAGCAGGGACAGTCGTATTCCGCAGTTTCAATTGAGCGGTAGTGTTAATCGCGGGAATTCCATTTGCTCCCTGATCCTCGTAAGAAGCCTGCACCACATAAATTCCCTCCGGCTCTTCAGTGTTTTCAATCTGATATCTCCCGGAAGCGGGCAAACCAGATGCGACAGTCGGATTGGCAATACCCAGCACAAAATCAATCATCTGACCTATGCTCTTTTCATCCAAATGGGTATGCCCCGGCATAAGCTGCTCACCCCACACTCCGGCCCCTCCATTTCTGACTTTATCGATCAAGTATGTTCTGGCTTTCGGGTCATTTTTGTATTTCTCAGACACAGAAGTATAATCCGGTCCTACGGATTCATTGCTGATCCCATGACAGGCTTTGCAGCCCGCCTCATTGATGTAAGTCTCCCCGATGCTCAACACCTCTTCCTGATGTCCCATCTCTATCAGATCATATCCACCTTCCAGGTAATCGATGGTTAGTTTTATCTGTGAAGGATCGATCTCCCCATCTTCCTTATCAGTTGCTGAGACAGCATAATTGATTGTTTCCTTATCGAAATAGAAACTCCTGTTTCCCTGCCAGTCAATAGAAACTTTCGGTGCCTCATTGCCTACTTTTACTTCCAAAAAAGAAGTTGAACTCTTACCCTTTAAATCTGTTGCCGTCAATTTTACTTTGTAAACTCCGGGAGCATCAAAGGTATAGCTTGGATTTTCATCTGTGGAAGTTGCTCCGTTTTCTCCGAACTCCCATAGAAAACGAACTTGATCATCGGTATCCGGATCCTTTATTCCTTCGGAAGAAAAACTCACCCTTAACGGGGCAGCGCCGACCATGTTGTCAGCAGAGATTTTCACCTTCGGCTTTCTGTTTCCTTCAGAGAAAATTATCCTGTACAACCCCGAATCATCGTTATTTGCTCGCCAAAAAGTACCATATTCCAGCACATACAGCGACCCGTCTTTAGCGAACTGCATATCCATAGGCTTCTCAAAATGAGTTTCCGGCATAAATCTCTCCATGGTATCGTACTCAAAGTTCTCCGTCAGACTAACGGTGAAAATCCAGTTTCTCATCCAATCATAGATAAACAGCTTCTCATTATAATAGCCCGGAAATCTAACATAGGAATTCTCATACTCTTCACGATAATACACCTGACCCGCCATGGCATTTCGGCCGCCTTGACCCAGCATGGGAAAATCTTCTGACTCCGCATAGGGGTAATAGATCAAAGCAGGCTTTGCTTCGGGCAAAATCTCCAGACCTGTATTGTTTGGAGAGGTATTCTTGGGAGCTTGTGGATCAAACTGAAACAAGCTTTCACCTGTAGCAAAATCATACTTCCAGTAAGCGAAATTATTCCCCACGAAGTATGGCCAACCATAATATCCGGGACCTGTGGCTACGTTGATTTCATCGTAGCCCTTAGGCCCTCGGCCTTCCTTATCCTCCGAAGCATCAGGGCCTACTTCCCCCCAATACAAATTGCCGTTATGACTATCTATGGAAAATCTAAACGGATTACGGTTCCCTTTCACATAGATTTCCGGGCGGGTGTTGGGCGTACCAGCAGGGAATAAATTTCCTTCAGGTATAGAATATCCTCCTTCCGGATTAGGCTTGATCCGAAGAATCGCACCACGCAGATCATTGGTATTGCCTGAACTCCTCTGCGCATCCACATTTTTAGGCTGATCCTGCCGCTCATCTATTGGAGTGAAATTACTTGATTCAAATGGCGTAGAATCATCTCCTATTCCCAAGTACAGATTCCCCTGAGCATCGAATTCCAACCCTCCCCCCGAGTGGCAACATCCCCGATAAATATCCACATCCAGAATAATCACCTCAGAGTCCAAATCAAGCTTATCGTCAACAAAGTCAAATCTCGAAATCCTATTCAAGGCTGCTTCCGAGGCGGGAGCATAGTAGAGGTACAACCAGTTATTTGTAGCGAAATCAGGATCCTTTGCCATTCCCATTAAACCATCCTCCCGCTCAGGGAACACCTCCAACGCTCCTACCACTAGCGTATTTCCTGATTCAGCCTGATAAAGTTTGAGTTTTCCATGCCGCTCGATGATCAATACATCTCCGTTATCCAGCACCTCGATTTCCATGGGTTCATTGAAGTTTCCTGCCAAGGGGATTTTTGTAAATCTCGATTCCTCCGGTTTTTCGGTTGCAAAGGGGTCTTCTTGCTTTTTGTCACAACTCCAAAAAATCAAATTGCAGACTGCCAACAGAAGCAGATACTTTCTCATACGGTTTACTAAGGTTTAACCCGCATCATGCATTAGCATTTCTATTGCGACCAATAATTGCTTCAAAATCAGTCACTGCGTTGCAGTTTTCGACTTCACCATAGCGGTGCTATGCCTCAGTCTCCAAACAGCCTGATTTTATTGCAATTAATGGTCTCTTAACGAAACCTAATGCAAAATCCGGGTTTAATAAGACCGTTAAGGTAAAGAAATCTGAAAATCTAAGTGCCTGATTATGATCAATGGCAACACATCCAATCAAAAGGTGTCAGTCATGGGGAAATAGATCACCGTATCGCATGGAAATTATCCAAAATTCAGCCGATAATAAGATAGATAGTTTATTAAGAAACAGGTCTTATTTAAATGCATCTATCCAAATCAAATTTTTCTAAGTTCCTCTGTAGCATATCATTGTTCGGCTTCGTCTCAAGAATATATTCATTTATATCACTAAACTTCAGGTATATGAAATCCATCTCTACGTCTAATTGCCTACTTTTCTTGCTGTCTGTATTGGTATTTTCTTCCTGCCACGATGAAATCACCACCTCATACACCTACCACACCATGATACCCGTTTATCTGGAAATGAGTGATGTAAGGGCAAGGATCATCAACACTGAAGCCGCCAAGCCCTTGGACAATCCGGGCAAAATTTACATCTATGAAGATTATCTTTTCATCAATGAGCCCACCAAAGGAATCCACATCCTCAATAACTCCAATCCCGCAAATCCGGTCAACCTAAGCTTCATACCCATAGAAGGCAATGTGGATATGGCAGTAAACGGCAGCATACTTTACGCCGATAATTATGTGGACTTACTGGCATTTGACATCAGCACTATCGATGACATCAGGCTGGTAAAACGGGTTGAAGATGTTTTTACTCAAATGTACCACCACGAAACGGGGCAGGTTATTACATTTCGAGATACCGTGATTACTACCGAAAACCCCGGCTGGGAAACGGGAGGGTGGATGATGGATAACAGAATAAGCTTTTCCGCAAATTTTTCTGCCGCATCCCAAAGCTATGGAATAGGAGGCTCTATGGCTAGATTCACCCTTTCAAACCTCCACTTGTATGCGGTAGATGAATCTACCTTACGGGTGTTTGACGTGGAGAGTCCCTCTGATCCTATTTTCGTCAAACCAATTGACCTAGGCTGGGGAATTGAAACCATTTTCCCTTTTGAGGACAAGCTATTCATAGGTTCCAACACCGGGATGCATATATACGATGCCAGCACTCCGAATTCCCCTACCCGCATGGCGGTATATGAGCATGTTCAGGCATGCGACCCTGTAGTGGTGAATGCTGATTATGCTTTTGTGACACTGAGAAATGGCAACACTTGCCGGAATGGTGTAAATGAACTTCAAGTCATCGACATCAAAGACCTCTACCAACCCAAACTCAGAAAATCCTACCCTATGCTGAACCCCCATGGATTGGGACTGGCCGGAGACTTCCTATACATCGCAGAAGGAACTCACGGCCTGAAAAGCTTCAATGTCAGCGATGTAATGTCCATCGACCAAAACCAGCTTGAGTTTTTGACCAACCAAAAATCAGTTGATCTAATCCCCGGTCCCAAATCTCTGATTGTAATCGGCCCTGACGGTGTTTGCCAATTTGACTACAGTACTCCCTCTCAACTTAAAAAACTCAGCTGTATCCAAGTCAGCAATCCGGTTAACTTATATTGATAAGCTGATGTCAAACGCAACAAAACTCCTATTAATTGGCTTGTTACTAGTCAGTATCGAAGGTTTTGCTCAGAAGAAAATGTATTTCGGACAGACCGAAATAGGATTTCTGTATGGTAAAAGAGCCGGGCAATGGGACGGAAATCACGAGAAACGATTTGATGTCAGTTTTATGACTTTTCATGGGGCACAAGTAGCCAAAAATAATGTGATCGGGTTTTCCGTCGGACTTGATCAATACGATGACGTTTCCATCATCCCCATCGCCTTGGGGTGGAGAGGTTTTCTGGGGAAAGATGGTAAACCCAAGATTTTTGGGGGATTCGATCTGGGGGGAGGAACAGCATTATTGGAGAAAAAAGTAAGTGACGAAGGGAGCAAAAGCTGGTATGAAGGTGGATTCTTAGTCAGCCCATCAGTGGGTTTGAACTTTCCTGCCAAGAATGGGAAAACTGCTCTTTCATTCAGCTTTGCCTACAAAAGGCAGGAAGTATCGCAATTCTATGGGGTTTTATCTGCCTCCGGCACCCAGAGTGTTACCAATGATCGTCTTCCGCCGGGATACAGTTCTCTGACAGAAAATCACTTCTTATATCGAAGTTTTGTATTCCGCTTGGGACTGATGTATTAGCTATATGATTACCCTTAAAGGAACCCGTTTCCCGCACTTCTATAGTTAAGATGCAAGGAGCCGGATGACCGAAGCCCGATGTGACAATGTATGATCTCCCACCCCTCACCAGAAGTTTACACTGGAGTAATTTACCTCCCACAAATTTCCTTATAAGGACAATAACCGCATTTCTTCAAATCGTCCGTCTGGTTAAAAGGGATTTCAGGATTGTAAATATCCTCCAGCAGCACTTTCAACCCAGTGCTGTATTCCCCTTCAAACTGCCTGTAGTCATTTACTTCAAATCCCTCTTTTCTGGGCAATTTCTGCTGCAGGTAAGGGTTAAAATCATCTCCAAACATTTCCCTGAGATTAAAAATCGCAGGTTTAAGAGGCAATGTATTCCCCGGATTAGTGGCCTGGTAGATTAAGCCATAAAACATCGTCTGCATCGCAGCTTTGTTTCGGCTTTTATTCTCTCTGTCAAAAAGCGATGTTACATCGGGAAAGGTTTTGTTGTCCTGCCCAGACTTATAATCTATCAGTCTCACCGAGCCATTGTGTTCATCCACACGGTCTATGATGCCTTTTAGAGAAACCAGCCGTTCTCCGTTTGATGTAGTGATCTTTAAACCCGCTTTGTACACTTTCTCCTTCTCAAGAGAGATCAATGTAAAAGGAGCTGAGGCCTCATCGATTTTTAAAATTTGATGCAAATATTTCTGAAGCACATCCCGGGCAATTGCCATCTGACCATTCAGCTTGGTATCTGCTTCGTCCTCCAAATGATAAAAATTCCGAATTGCTTTTTCAATAGCCGGAAATACCCACATTTTCCCCAATTCCCCGAAATCTGACTTTTCCAGCAAAGTTCTATTCTTTCGCTTCGCAAAATCCTGATACAAAATCTCCATGCTCAGGTGGGCGAGATTCCCAAAAACCGCCGCATCTATTTCCTCACTTACCTCCTCCTTTTCCCGGATATTTGCCAGGTACTGAAGGTAAAACTTCAACCTACAATCCAGAAATACACTCAGTGCAGAAGGTGAAAAGGAAGTTTGTGATATACCATTCTCATCGATCAGGTACTTATCAAGCAGGCGAATCACTTCAGCGTCTTTTTCTATCGTAATCGCTTCCGGAGATTTTTGGTCAATTGGAATATAAACCACCTCTTCATCCATAGTTCTTCCCAGCTCTACGGACATTTGCTGAATGTATCGGCTCTTTTCCCCGGCCTTTCCCTGATCAGAAGCCGTCGTATAGATCATATGTACTTCCTCCGCACTATGCAATAACCTATAAAATGTGTAGGCATAAATCGAGTCATTCTGCTCCTGCACAGGCAATCCAAACGCTTTACGTATGTTGAACGGAATCATGGAATTCAGCCCTGCGGAAGGCGGAAAACTATCCTCATTCATATTGCAGATGATCACCCGCTTAAAATCAAGATTTCGGGATTCCAGCACCCCCATGATTTGCAAACCTTGGAGCGGCTCGCCCTCAAAAGGTAATTTGACCTCACGGAAAACCTGACGAAATAGCCGGATAAAAAACTCTCTGTTGATGGTGAGAATATCCTGACCGGCAAAAATCTCCCGTAATCGTGTCAACTGCTTGAAACATTGATAAAGATAGGAACACTGCAGAGGCTCGTCCGCCAACCGCTCAGCCAGAGCTTCCATCAGATTGGCCAAGTAACTGAAAAGTGAATCGTTTTCAAGCTTCTGGAAAATCAACTGATATAAGGATCCTCCCATATGAAGTTTTTCCGCAGCAACATGAATCTGGTTCAACAACTGCATTTCTTCCATCAACTTCTCCGAAAAGCCCGGATTCGCACTTTTCAGGTATATCGAGCTCAGCAGGTTTTTTACAGCCGTATGATAGAAAAGCAACTTTCCATCCTCTTCTTTGATATATCGCTGCATTTCCAACACTGCTTCCAAAAAGGAATAAACAGGCGCATTTTTCACAGGGTAACCCATGGTCACATTTACCTTATCCACTTGCTCCGGCAGCGTGTGCAGGACAGGAAAAAGCATTTGCTCATCCGGCAAGATCACCACTGTCTCTTCCCAAGACTCACCGGCCGGGATTTTTTCCAAAATCGAACCAACTAGATTTGCCTGATTGGTCTTTAGTGGAGTGGCGTAGGTTTTAATGATTGCCTTACGCTCATCTATCTGAGTGGGAATCTGCTCAGGAAAAGTTGGCCCGAAAATCTTGTCTTTCTGATAATCACGGAAAAACATGCCTGCTTCCTGTACCTTATCTTCCAAATAATACGCATCTACATCCCAATAAATCTTGGCATCAAATGCGGTGAGGTAATGTTTGATCAACGCTTCTTCCGTGCCTGTAAACGCATTGAAACCTATAAAATGATGTACTTTTTCAGGACGGGGAATAGCATGCAGCGATTCTGCTACTTTTCTGTAGAGCATCCCGGAATAAGCCAAACCGGATATCGCTAAAGACCCTTGAAAACTTGTATAAAGTGGACTTAGCAATTGCCAGAACTTCAAAAATTTCTCCTGATGATCTCTATCCTGACGGATAAATGAAGACCAAAATTGCTTGATCAACGCAACTTGACTTTCGTTCAAAAAACTTAAATCCGACTCCAGCTCCTTGATCTCAGACAAGTGATGGTAGAGTTTATTTGCATTTGCCATAAACTGATCCACATCATTGAAATCTTTGAGGATCATCTCACCCCAGAAATAAAACCGGTCAAAAGTCTCGGCTTCAGGATTCAGCTCCTGATACACGCGATACAGCTCAAAGATTAAAGTCAGATCATCTGCGGGCCTATTTCCAGCCAATTCATAAAAGATCTCCTCAATCGTTTTCACTTCCGGCATCCAAGTAGGTTCGCTGATCAAACTTCCAAGATGCTGGGTAAAGAACAATCCCGCACGCCTATTCGGCAACACCACGGTGAGCTTTTGAAGATCCGCCCCGCTTTCGAGGATTTCTTTGGCGGTATTTCTTAAGAAACTATGCATAGACCTCCTCGATTAATCCCGTTTCCAAATAACATAAATAACCTTTGGTCGGCTTTTGTGATAGTCTAGATACCAGTTCCATGTATTCTCTTACCTGACTGGCGTATCGACTCTGTGCTTCGCCTGTTTTAAAATCCACGATCAATGCTTCGCTTTCATTCAGAATAATCCTATCCGGCCTCTTCTGCTTTCCCCCTGGAAGAAGAATGCCTTGCTCGGCCAACAGAATTCCCGCGGTATCAAACCATGAAGCAAAAAGCGGATCGGTAAACAGGTGCTCCAATTGCCCCTCCACCAACTGCTTTTCTTCCTCATTCAATCTCCCTTCAAAATAGAAGGTCTGCAAATTCTGCAATGCCGCATTTTTGTCTGCTGACAATTCCAGAATCTCGTGCACGATCAGACCAAACTTCTGCTTTTTCCGCTGCTCCATTCCTTCCAATGAAAAATCGACAGCATACTTCTTCAGTGTCAGTACTTCCGACCAGTTTTTGTAAGCCCAGCGCAGTTCAGGAGACTTTTTGATTTCCATGACTTTTAGCTGACTTTCAGGCCAATCTCCAAATTCAAATATTTTTGACTCTTGGTCATAACATGAAATCAAACTCATATCAGATTCTGAAGATTGAGGAGTTTGGACCAACTGCTGAAGCTGGACTTCCATAGAATTCTGTGATCCGATTTTCTCTTTGTAAGGTAAAAATCCAAAAAAAACATCTTCAGCCCTTGTAAGTGCTACATACAGCATATTCAGGCTATCCAAATAAGCCATCGTAGCTTCCTCTGCATAAGTTTCCCTAAAGTCAGAATCCGCCAAATCCCCATTTAGCGTAAGTGGAATAATAGCAGCAAGCCCCTTTTCCCGATCTTCAAACGGTGACCAAACCACATTTCCTTTGTTGGTATCGAAGATCGTCCATTTCAGAAATGGCATCACGACCACCTTAAATTGCAGACCTTTCGATTTGTGAATCGTCAGAATCCGCATGGCATTATGCCCTTCGGGAATTTTGACTGTACGCTTGGTTTGATTGATCTCCCACCATTCCAGAAAACCACTCAGGTCTGCCCGGTTAGTTGCCGTAAAGTCATAAACTGCTTCCTTGAAACCTGAAATATAGGCTCTCTCCAAGCCGATTTCCATCAGACCAAGTACTTTGATCAATTCCTCCAACGCTTCCATCAGAGGTAATTGGAGCATCAGAATCTCCTTTTCCCTGAAAGCTTTCACTTGCTCCTCAAAGTAAGCAGGCATTCTATCCAGCGCAAAAAGTTCGTGCTCCACAGGTGTATCCATCAGCACAGCCAGGTAATACCACATCGTCTTATACTGAACTTTGTCAGATGGATTGTGTAAGTAATTGAACCCGGCAATCAAGGCCTTCACAGATGCGGCTTTGTTCAGATACATGGATTCGTCAGAAAGCACATCAAAACTATACTGTGAATCGGGATTATCTGCCGCATAACTCATCAGGCAATCCGCTATTGCCTCCCCTTCTGACTTTCTTCTCACCAGAAAAGCGATATCCTCCAGCTCATACCCATGATCCTGTAGCTCCATGACCAAATCGGGTAATTTTGACAAAACCACCTCATCGAAACTCCCTTCCTCATCCTCATTCTTTGGGTCGATAAACTCCAGTTTAACTTTACCCTTGAATACTGACTTCTCCTTCTTCGGGGAAATTTTCTGAAAGGAATCCGAATAAGCTTGCGAAAGGATCTGCGGATTTTCCACACCGTAGCTTTCACTTAAGACCTGCTCCATCGCTGAAGGCAACGCTTTAAAAACAGCATTGTTGAAATTGATGATATTCGGAAGGCTACGAAAATTTGTATCCAGATTTTCCAGTTGGATACGCTCCTTGCCTATTTCATCCTCCACCTGAGAAAGCAATAATTTCATCTCCCCGCCTCGCCAGCGATAGATAGACTGCTTCACATCTCCTACGAGCAGGTTAGTCTGATTTTGCCCAAGTGAGTTTTCGAGAAGAGGTTTGAAGCTGTCCCATTGAAAACCCGAAGTATCCTGAAATTCATCAATCAGGTAGTTTTTATACTGGTTTCCGACTTTTTCATAGATAAAAGGCGTATCGTTTCCCTTGGTGATTTCCTTGAGAAATTCATTGGCATCCGAGATCAGAAGTATGTTTTCCTCATCCTTGACGAGGGTAAGTTCGTCCAGCAAATTTCTAAAAACGCCATAGACGTAACTGTTTTTGGCAATTGCCTGCAGCGTATTCCACTTGGAGGCCAAGGCTGTAATCTGGTGCAAAATTTGGTTTAAGCCTTGGTCGTAAGCAGACATAATTGCATCGATTTGCTTACTTGATTTTGCAAACCAAGTTTCAGGATTATCGATTTTGCTCTTCTGCGAATCCGTCAGAATAGGAATAGGCTGGTTTCTATCACCCAATTTCTCAAACAGTCTTGCAAATGACCTTGAACCTCCGGCGAAATCCGTCCATTCCAGACCATTCGAAATACGGATCAAGTCCGCCTGTTTGCCCAATTCCCCGGAGATGCTGACAATCTCTTGCTTTCGCTCACGGACAAAAGATTGAAGTAAAGTAATATTTTCTTTATTCTTCAGAAACTCCTTGATTTCAGGGGAATATTTTTTGAAATCCTCCTGAAAAATCTGCTGACCAAGACCTCGGATATTGCGTCTTATGTCCCAGGATTTCCCGTTCTGGATTTGCTCATAGGCATAATCCACGAGCCATTTATGAAGAAATTCATCTTCCATCACCAACATCACTACGCGGTCTACCACACGTTCCAATACTGCCAATTGATCCAATTCCACATCAAACTTGGCATTCAGATCAATCTCCCGGGCAAATGCCCGCACCACTTTTTGGAAGAAACTGTCAATCGTGCTCACCGAAAATCTTCCGTAATCATGAAGAATCGCCGTGAGTGTCTGTCGGGCAAGGAGCTTTAGCCCTGCTTCGTCCACACGCAGCGAGCACATCAATTCCCCATCCATCTTGTCACCGGGATTGACTTGGTCCCGCAGTCTTTTCAGTTCTTCCAATATCCTCTCCTTCATCTCCTGGGTGGCTTTATTGGTGAAAGTCACCGCCAAGATTTGCTTGAATGCATGAGGACTCTGCAGAGCGAGCTTGAGGTACTCCAGCGTCAGCGTGTAGGTCTTTCCTGAACCCGCGGAGGATTTGTAGATAATAAAGGGTTTTTGTTCCATCATAGAAAATAGAGCCTCTAAGATAAGGAAGGGCTGGAGAAATTGACTTTGAGCAAAACAGGTTTGACGAGAAATGTCGCTAAATAAAAGATTGCAACTTTTATTGCAATTTTATGCAATCCATTGCATTTAGCGCTGATTTTTCGATCTTTTCATTTTCAAACCCAAAACCTATGTACAGACCTATTTACCTGACAGCCTTACTTTGGCTAAGCATTTCCCTGAGTTCACTGGCCAATGATGGCTATAAACTTTGGCTGGATTATCAGCCCATCAATGAAACAAAATTAAAATCCCAAGTCGAACCATTATTTGCCGGGGTTTACTTTTACGGTGAAAATCCCACATTCGATGCCATCAAAAATGAGCTGAATCTGGCTTCCGGAAAGATGCTTGGAAAAGCTCCTGTTTTCAACAAAGAAAGACTTCAAAAGACTAAACTTTGGATTGGTACCCGGGAGCAACTTTCACAGGTGCTGTCACTGGGCCAACAAGCAGAAATCAAAGCACTCGGAGATGATGGATATTGGCGGGGACCAGTAGAACTGGATGGAAAATCATTCTACGCGATCGTGGGAAATCAACCGGTCGGCGTACTTTACGGAGTCTATAATTGGCTAAATTCCATCCAAAGTAAGACTTTCGATAAGTACATTGAATTCTCTGACAATCCGAAAATTAAACTCAGGATGTTAAACCATTGGGATAACCTCGATAGGACAGTCGAAAGAGGCTATGCAGGCTTCTCGATTTGGGATTGGCACAGACTTCCGGGTTACATTGATCCACGGTACATTGACTATGCCCGGGCAAATGCTTCCATAGGAATCAATGCAGTTTCACTTACAAATGTGAACGCAAATGCACTGATATTGACCACTGATTTCATGAAGAAGGCGAAGGCTCTGGCGGATGTTTTTAGACCTTATGGAATCAAGGTTTTCTTGACTGCCCGCTTCTCAGCTCCTATTCAACTGGACGGTTTGAAAACTGCTGACCCGTTGGATCCTGATGTGATTGATTTCTGGAAAAAGAAGACCGATGAGATCTATTCCTTCATTCCTGATTTCGGTGGATTTCTGGTAAAAGCAAATTCCGAAGGACAACCCGGGCCGCATGAATACGGAAGGAATCATGCAGAAGGGGCAAATATGCTTGCCGATGCTTTGGCACCTCATGGTGGAGTATTAATCTGGAGGGCATTCGTCTATTCCCATGAAGATGATGTGGATCGTCACAAGCAGGCAAATTATGAATTCGAACCACTGGATGGGAAATTCAAAGACAATGTGATCATTCAAATAAAAAATGGCGCTATTGATTTCCAACCTAGGGAGCCTGTTCACCCCCTATATGGAGCCATCAACAAGACAAATGTCGGAATGGAGTTCCAGATCACTCAGGAATACCTGGGGCAAGCTACTCAGCTGGTTTACCTCGCTCCCATGTGGGAGGAAGTGTTAAAAACGAAAACCTTTCGGCCTTCTCCGACTTCTACTGTAGCCAGTATTCTCGAAGGAGAAGAAAGTGGTCAAAAGCTCACACTAATCTCGGGAGTATCCAATATAGGAACAGACCGGAACTGGACCGGACATCTGTTTGGGCAATCCAACTGGTATGCATTTGGACGCCAAGCTTGGGATTCAAGCTTGGAATCTAAGCAAATCGCTGAGGAATGGATTAAATTGACCTTCGGTCAAAAATCAGAGATAGTAGCTAAAATCAGTGATATAATGCTAAAATCGCACGAAGCGGCCGTGAACTATATGACTCCGCTCGGCTTGCATCATATCATGGGCAGAAGCCATCACTACGGCCCCGGGCCTTGGGTGATGGGTGGAAGAGCGGATTGGACTGCACCTTATTACCATCAGGCTGATAGTCTGGGAATTGGCTTTGACAGAACAAGTGCCGGAAGTGGAGCATTGGATCAATATGCCCCTGAAATAGCAAAGGAATGGTCTGATCCGCATCAGATTCCTGAGAAATACCTGCTATGGTTTCATCATGTACCCTGGGACTTTAAGCTTACCGATGGAAATACCCTTTGGGATGGAATAGCTTATCATTATGATCGGGGGGTACAGGAAGTAAGGGAAATGCAGCAGACTTGGGCAAGCTTGGAATCGGAAATAGATGCTGAGGAATTCGACCACGTCCGACAGCTTTTGGAAATCCAGAAGGAAGAAGCGGAATGGTGGAGAAATGCCTGTTTGCTGTATTTTCAAAGTATTTCCAAACTACCTTTCCCTGCTGACATCGAACAGCCTGAAGGTGATTTGGAATATTACAAGAGCCTGATGTTTCCAAATGCGCCGGGGATATAGAATTTTAATGTGAACTTTTCAGTTGTAAAATTTCTTCATCATTCGACGTTCGACATTCATTATTCCAGAAATTGTCAATATTGAATGATGAATAATGAACTTCGAATAATGAAGTTTGCTTTCCTGATTAAACTTCAAATTCATGAATACCTACACCATCCCCGCAGCTGCCCGAATTGGCCATATACATCTGAAGGTTTCAGATCTTCAAAAATCATTGGACTTCTACCAAGGTTTATTGGGTTTTGAATTGATTACCATGTACGGCCAGGATGCCGCCTTTATTTCTGCCGGAGGATATCATCACCACATCGGACTAAACACTTGGCAAAGCAAAGGAGGAAAGCCCGCACCAAAGAATACTGCGGGGCTTTTCCATACAGCAATCCTGTTGCCCACACGAAGGGACTTGGCTGTCTTACTACAGCGTCTGATAGATGCTAACTATCCGCTTACAGGTGCTGCAGACCATGGGGTTTCCGAAGCGTTGTATCTGGATGATCCCGATGAAAATGGAGTTGAATTGTATTGGGACAGACCAAAAGAAGCATGGCCACTAAATCCTGACGGAAGTATTATGATGTACACCAGACAATTGGATATCAATGGATTATTATCAGAAATATAATCCATTGGTTTAACCCATCTAAATACGATCCTTAACCCAGCTCACAATCAATTTCATTACCTCTTCCCGATCCAGATCGTTGATCAATTCATGGTAGCCACCCGGAAAAACCCGTAGTGTTTTATCTATAGATGTAGCTTTTTGGAAAAGCATTTCAGATCCTTTTGGATTGGTCAGCCCGTCTGCGGATCCATGAATAAGTAACACCGGAAGTACAAATTTCGGGGCATTTTCCTGAATATACCGCATCACCTGTAGCAACTCATATCCAGTCCTTGCAGGTACCGCTTGGGTATAGACCAGTGGATCTTTCAGATATTTTGCCACTTCTTCAGGTATTCTGGATACTTTATTCGCATCCAGTTTTAAGGCCTTCAGTTTGGGTAGAAACTTGCTTGCTAAGCCTGAGATTGCCATCAATAATTTGGAAGTTCCTTCTGCTTCTTTTATGGCTGGAGAACTCAGAATCACTCCTGCCGACTCGGGTTGATATTTCAACACATAGGCAGCCACCAAACCGCCACCCATGCTATGTCCATAGATAAAGGCTGGAACATTCGGGACGTAGCTCTTTACTTTTCCAAATAGGGAAGCTATGTCTTTCAAGTAATCTTCGTAAGATTCAAAATAAGCTGTTGGGGTATCCTTGGCTGATTTGCCGTGCCCCCTCCCATCGAATGTAAAAACCGAAACGCCAACCTCATTTAGCTTTTCTACCAAATGCAAATACCTAGAGCTGTGCTCGCCTAGCCCATGAACGAGCAAAAGGGATGCTTTGGGAGTATCGACCATCCAGGCTTGGAGGTAAAGCTCAAGATCGTCATGGGTTTTGTAGGAAGTTTCGAGGTGCTTCATGGGAAAAAATCTATGGATTTGAGGGATAAGTTGCAAATAAAAGTTTGCAATACTACCTGCTTTATCAATTCTGATCTCAACTTCTCTCAACCTGACAGTCTTGATCTCATGGTAATTGTCTGGCTGAGTAAGAAAAATTTAAGATTTACAAATGAATAATGACGGAAAGTGATGTAGAAATAAAGTTGGGTCACCCTGAGCACCTGACCGACGAGAGTCGGGAAGTACGAAGGGTCCTCGTTCCTTCAGACTCCCGTCTTCCGGGTGCTCGGACTGACACAACATTTGCACGCTTTTTTGAATTCCGTCATTGGTAGCAGCTTGCCTCGCCTTGGCGGGAAGTCGAAGCCTTATTTTCCTAAATAAGATTAGCAAAACTTAACTCTTGATTAATCTCATTCCGGCTTCATTTTCTTAAATTAGGATAACTAAAACAGGTAGATTCTCTACCCACTTTTCAAACCAACTAATCATAAAAAAATGAAAAAGATATTATTCCTCACCGGAGATTTTGCAGAAGATTACGAAACCATGGTTCCTGTACAGATGCTGGAAATGGTGGGCTACGAGGTTCACTCTGTATGTCCCGGAAAGAAAAAAGGAGAAACCATCAAAACAGCCATACACGACTTTGAAGGTGATCTCACCTATACCGAAAAGCCCGGTCACAACTTTATGCTAAGCTATTCCTTTGACCAGATCGACGTGGATGACTATGTGGGACTGGCCATAGCAGGTGGGCGTGCTCCTGAATACCTGAGATTGAATAAAAAGTTGCTGGAAATCGTCAAGCACTTCTTCGATACCAATAAGCCGGTGGCCGCTGTATGTCACGGGATTCAGATTCTTACTGCCGCAGGAGTAGTCAAGGGCAGGAAGTTGACAGCTTATCCAGCCGTAGGCCCCGAGGTAACGATAGCGGGTGGAGAGTATCAGGATATCCCTGCTACTGACGCCTATGTCGATGGAAATCTAGTCACCTCTCCGGCTTGGCCCGGTCACCCAGCTTGGATCCGGGAGTTTCTTAAAGTATTGGGAGCAAAAATCGAAATCTGATTCTTTCTTGGCTAACAACAGAAAATCCCTTTCAGATACTTCGAAAGGGATTTTCTGTTAATATAAGCTTAATAGAAATCCTAGAATTGTTTAACTTGGGTGACATGGGTTCAAAATCTAATCAAGCGTCTGGGCTTTCTTTTTCAGAAAGTAAAATGATACTCTCTATGGAGGATGGTCGTGAAATCAGTATTCCCTTAGAATGGTTTCCTTCCCTCAGAGATGCCTCTATTACCGAACTAAATAATTGGAGATTTATAGGAGATGGAGAAGGCATTCACTGGGAGGATCTAGACGAAGACCTACTCATAAGTGAATTGATATCCTAGAAATTTCAAAAAGCATGGGATCAACTTTATTGGATGACCCCATGCTCTTGGTGCTCTATACGCCATATTTTAATGTTGTGTCGCCTCGTATCTTAAGATTCTAACGTCTTGATACTTGGCACTAAATCTGGTTTTCCAACTCTAGGCTCTTGGATCTAGCTACTTGATTCTAAATCTACCAATCAGCTATAAAATCTTGTTTCTTGGCTCTTGATACCTTTTACTTGCTACTTCTTACTTGCTACTAGTTAAGGTATCCACTTATTCGCTCCGAAATTCGGCTTCCGCTTCTCCAAGAAAGCATTTCTGCCTTCTATCGCCTCATCAGTTCCATAAGCCAACCGGGTGGCTTCCCCTGCAAAAACCTGCTGCCCCACCATTCCGTCATCAGTCAGGTTCATAGCAAACTTCAGCATCTTGATTGAAGTGGGTGACTTGGCCAAAATTTCCTGAGCCCATTCGTAAGCCGTTGACTCCAATTCAGCATGAGGGATTACTGCATTTACCATTCCCATTTCATAGGCTTCCTGAGCTGAATAGTTTCTTCCCAGAAAGAATATCTCACGTGCTTTCTTTTGTCCCACCATTTTGGCCAAATAAGCCGAACCATAGCCACCGTCGAAGCTGGTCACATCAGCATCAGTCTGCTTGAAGATTGCATGCTCTTTACTCGCCAATGTCAAATCACAGACCACATGTAAGCTATGCCCTCCTCCTACTGCCCAGCCAGGAACTACCGCAATCACCACCTTTGGCATAAAACGGATCAGGCGCTGAACCTCCAAAATATTCAGTCTATGATATCCATCTTCTCCTACATAACCCTGCTTGCCTCGTGCTTTCTGATCACCGCCGGAGCAAAATGCCCATCCCCCATCTTTTGCCGAAGGCCCTTCCCCGCTCAATAAAACCACACCGATGGAGGTATCTTCTTGTGCATCGTAAAATGCATCATACAGTTCAGCTGTAGTTTTAGGACGGAAAGCATTCCGGACTTCAGGGCGATTGAAAGCGATTCTCGCCACGCCATCGCATTTTTTATAGGTAATATCTTCGTATTCTTTTGCAGTGATCCAGTTCATATCTTTCGATTTGGGTAAAAATCTAATTCTTTTGCAAGATAACAGGCTTCCCTGAATTTTGAAGGAAGGATAGTTACCTTAGGCAAAAGCATTAACAAGGACTTGGCATATGTTTCAACTGATTTTCGACAACCACGCATTGATCACAAAGGAAGACTTTGAAACTACTCCCGATGATTTTCCCGACTATGCGAAAGCCGCTGTTCAATTCTGTCGCGAATGGCTTTCAGGTAAAACCATCTTTGTGCAACAAACCTCAGGTTCCACCGGAACTCCAAAAAAAATGGAGATCACACAGGCTCAAATGATAGCCAGTGCCAAGTCAACTCAGGCATTTTTCAAAACCGATGAAGCTAGTACTTTACTGTGTTGCTTAGATCCAGGCTACATTGCCGGCAAAATGATGCTGGTGCGCGCGATGGTGTGGAACTGCTCTATTCAGCTCATTGAACCCAAGTCAAATCCTCTTTTGGAAGTCAGTGCTATCCCTGATTTTGTCGCGATGGTGCCTCTTCAGGTCGAAGCCTCACTGAAGAACAAGTCTTCATTGGTAAAGCTTAAGCAAATTAAACACCTGATAATAGGTGGAGCGCCGTTAAATACGGGCTTAAAACACCAACTCATCGCAAGCGATATTCGGGCTTATCAGACTTATGGCATGACTGAGACAGTATCCCATGTTGCGCTGGCCAAAATCGTACCGGGAGAATTGATCTACAGCATGTTGCCGGGAGTAGAATTTGGTCTGAATGAACGAAATGCGCTTTGGGTGAAATCAGAATTAAGCAATAATCAGTTGGTGCAAACAAATGATCTGGTTGAGTTGATCGATAAGGATTTATTTCGCTGGCTCGGAAGGGCAGACTTTGTCATCAACTCCGGTGGGGTGAAACTCCATCCCGAGCTGTTGGAAGCCAAGGCAGAGCGTTTAATCCACAGTTTTTATCCCAATTCCGCATTCTTCTTTTTTGGAATAGAAGATGAGAAACTGGGTGAAAAATTATGTCTGGCTATAGAGTCTAAAGATTCAGCCGTAAATGAAAATACACTTACCAACAGGCTAAAAATGGAATTGGGTAAATACGAGCTCCCAAAAAACATTTTTGTAATCCCCGAGTTCTCAAGAACCGGATCCGGAAAAGTAAACAGACTCAAAACAATCGAATTACTATGAAATCGAGCATGACGCAAGCGACACACAACTTGTCCCGAACTTGCTTCGGGAGAGGGATGATTATTCGCCGTGCGAGATTCTCCCGAATCAAGTTCGGGACAGGCTATCTGACCATTAAAAATCAAAATATAAACAGATGAAACCTGTATTTTTAATTTTATTCTTTTTAACAAACATTTTTCCCATTCAAAATAACTTCGGGACTATAGAAATAATTATTTCGGAGATTTCTTCAGATGAGGGAGTGATTCAGGTGCTGATTTTCGATCAGGAAAAAGGATGGCCGGAATCACTTGAGGATGCCTGGAAAATGGCAACTATCCCAATAGAAAACGGCATTGCTAAACAAACGCTTACCGATGTGCCTCCCGGCAAATACGCTATTACGGTATTCCATGATCATGATGAGGACGGAGAAATCCGCAAAAATAGAATCGGATATCCTTTGGATAACTTTGGGTTTTCCAACAATCCCAGTTTACTTTTTGGAGTTCCTTCATTCGAAAAATGCAGCCAAAAAGTAAACCCGGGGAAAGCCACCCGCTTTGAAATTGAATTGCGCTGAGAAATTTTGAGGTAAAAGGTCTACTTTTGCAGCAATGAAATTGAGCAGGCCTACCGGCCTTTAGGCAGGCATGACTCAAAAGTCACACACTGGAATGATTATAATGCAGGCAGGGATTCCATGTGGCCTTTGAAAGACAAATTATAAACACATGAAAAAGAGTAACGACCACACAAGCGGAATTGTAATTGAATTCGATTCAGGAATTGTCCCGCCTCCTTATAGTCATGTATATAGGCTTTCCCTTGATTGGAGTACTTCTGATTTAATAGCCGAGTTAGAAATTCATTACACAGACAGAGAAGATTTGAGCGAAGAGGAAATCATAGATGAAGGATTTACTCCCAATGATGATTACAGCTTCAAAGGAAAACTGAACTTCGTCTGGAAAAAGGTGGTTTCGATGGAGTTTGAAAAAACAAAGTGGAGCGGTAGGCAAATAGATGAAGGCGGACTTACGCTTTCAGCTATAGAAGATAGTAAAGTTGGTCAGGCAAAAGTTCCCGCTAACCAGGAAGCTTGGCAGATGCTGGCTCAGGATGTGATTCAGGCGATCTACGAAACTTCCAAGAAGGAAGCGCCGCTCACTGTAAATTACCGTCAGGTGACGAATGAAGAAAGTGTCGATTGCTCGATCACGATGAACTTCTCTACCCGTGAAGCTATATTTGCCTCAAAAAATGAATCCCGTGTTATAAATTGGGAATATGCAGTTCAGCTGTTGAAATTGGTATTCTCTCCGGATTACAATTATGAGATTGCCAAAGAAACTGCCGGAACCAAACGTGGTTCCTATATAGAATGTGGAGACGGCTATTGGCATGAACTGGGAAAAGGAGTAGTCAACATAGACACATCCTTTGACGCAGTTGGAAAGATTAAAGACGGTTTTGAAAACTTAATGGAAGAATAAAATATGTGATTATCCGCAATGATGCCTGTAGCTATATTCTCTTTGCTTTATTGTCTGGCCCGGTAGGCGGGAATGATCCGACACAGCGGACAGGCCGAAGTGGCCCTTCTTAGCTTTAATCAAATCCGTTTTGGTCTGAAAGGAAAAAGAATTATCCCTTAAGAGTCCTCAGATCTGCCCGAATATCTGAGATCATCTCGCCTAAATCCTCCAATGTCAGTGGCTTTTTCTTATCGCCCGGATTAGGAAAATCTGTACTGATAAAAGCTTTGGCTTCCCAAACTTCTACCACATCCTCTCCCTTTACCTCATAGGGCTTGTATTGCTCATTATCCGAAACAAGGAAAAGCTTGCCATTATCGCTGAGGTAATTGAACACACGCTTGTAGACCACTCCTTCTGTCTCCGTTACGAGCACGTAGGTTTTACCACTTTTGATATCGTTTATCTGATCCACATAAGCACCGATCACGATGGTACCGGAAGTCAGAGGAAGCATGGAATCACCTGCCAGCTCAAAAGCCCGATAAGTTGCCTGCTTGGAAAGTGTGGGAATCTGAAACTGCGGAAGACTTTCCATGTATTCAGTATCTGCAAATCCGTTGAGATAACCGGCAGAAGCCTTCTGTCCCACTAAGGTGATGTTTTCCTTCTCGTCTTCATCGCAGGCAATAGTAAGGATATTGACTCCTCTTTTCTGAATTGCCTTTCTGCCTTTGCCTTCGATATCATGGCTGAGCAGCTCCTCCATCCCGACATCCAGCACATCACACAGCTTCCCCAGTGTCAATAGTTTTGGCTCAGATCTACCGTCTTCATAGGCAGAAATCATCGTGCGTTGCACATCCAACTTCTCTGCAAGATCAGTTTGGGTGATGCCTTTTTGCTTACGCAGAAATCGGAGGTTGGAAGCTAGGTAGTTCATGCCGAATACAAATAGAAGTTGTGATCTTCAGCCATTGGCTGCACAGGAAAGAAAGGATTCATATTCAAAGAAGCATTTTTTCTTCTCTCCATGCGCTGCTTGATTTCGTCGATGATTTCTCCGACAGGCTTGGGACCATTTACCAGCAGGTAACCGTATTGTGGTTTTGCCTCGTCCTCGATGAAAAATTTAACCTGGCAATTACCTGATGCCAAGTTCTTTGTCGTAATGCTGATTTTTTCGTGATTTTCCATAACTGATTCTTTTAACATCAGCTAAGATAGAAATGTTGTTTTTATAAACATATAAATGAATGAAAAATTAACATTATTCTCTGACGCTAATTGTCATAGTCTTCACAAACTCTCCAAACCACCAATTATTCCTAGGTCTTTAGACTCTGTGAAAGTTACCCCAGTATTGCCCGGTTGCGCAGCTTGCCTCGCCGTGGCGGGGAGCCGGATCCCACTTTCAATGACAAGTCATGCTTAAACACCGGGATAAGCTTTCTCATACACACGCTATTAACTATTCAGTGCAACATTTTACCGCTTAGCCAATTATCTCTCCCTATACTGCCCTCCACTCACTTCCTTTGCCTCCACTACTACCGGTTTATCTCTGTTACTATCTCCATTTAAATCAATTATTCAGCGTGGAGCACCCAATTATACGGCAATAATGAAATATTATCTCTACCTATCCTTATTCCTAATCTCAATATCCCAACTATCTGCCCAATCCCACTCCGTAAAAGGAAAAGTAAAACAAGCCGATACAGACATTACCATTCCCAATGCAACTGTTTTAATCCAAAATCTACCTGACTCGGTACGGGTGGATGGAATGATTTCTGATTTTGACGGGGAATTTGAAATCAACAATATAAAGGAGGGCGAATACCTCCTCAAGATTCAGTATTTAGGATATGAGAACCTGTTCAAGACCATCCATGTCACTCAAGATTTGGATTTGGGAGTCCTGAGTCTTAAGGAGGAAGCAACAGCTTTGGATGAAGTGATCATCAGCGCAAGAAGAGCTCAGGGAGAGCAGAAAGGGGACACTACACTATTTAATGCTGATGCTTTCAAAACCATGAGAGATGCCAGTGCCGAGACCCTAATCCAGAAACTTCCCGGGGTAGTTTCCCAAGATGGAGCATTGCAGGCACAGGGTGAAGCGATAGCCCAGATTTTAGTGGATGGCAAGCCGTTTTTTGGAGGAGATATTAACACGGCATTGCAAAACATCCCTGCTGAAGTAATTCAGGGAATTGAGATCTTTGATCAAAAAAGCGATAAAGCACTCCTCAGCGGATTTGATGATGGGGAGCGTTTGAAGACAATCAATATTATCACCAAACAAAACCGAAGAAAAGGTCAATTTGGAAAAGCGACAGTAGGATACGGTACTGATGATCGGTATTTGGCAGGGGCAAGCATCAATTCCTTTAATGAAGACCAACGAATTACCTTTACCGGGTTGAGTAATAATATCAATGTGCTGGATTATTCAAGCGAAGCAAATGCCCAGAGTAACAACCGTCCACAAAACGGCATCATCAACACGAATATTCTCGGTGTAAACTACTCGGATAATTGGGGTAAGAAAATAAAAATCAGCGGAAGCTATCTGTACAATCACCGGGAAAACACCAATCAATCCAGTCTCATAAGAGAATTTGTGACGGGCTCTGAATCAGATCAGATATATACAGAAGAGAGTAGGGAAACACGTATCACTCAAGATCATCGTTTTGACATGAGATTGGAATACGATATCAATGAAAACAACCGAATTTTATACAGGCCAAGATTCTCTGCAAGTTTCGAAAGAGAAAACTCAGGCTTCTTTGGCCAAACAGTAAATAACGCCGGAGCGCTGAACCAAACAGAAAATCTCCGCACCGCAGACAACCAAGACTATGACATGTTTCATCGCTTGTTTTACAGTCACAAATTCAACAAAGAAGGACGAAGCCTAACCCTTAGTGCCAATACAGGAAGTCATAACAACAAAGATGAAGCCTATCGCAGCGCTGCCAACGTTTACTATCAGCCGGAGGAGCGAAGGGAAATAATTAATCAGCAAATCACCCGGGATAGGTCAGGGTTCGATTGGAAAACCGGAGTTTCCTACACCGAACCTATTGGTAAAAATGGCCAGATGGAACTGGAATACGAGATAGGTAACCGGTTAAATGATTCGGATCAGCTGACGTTCGATATTCTAAATGAAGAAGTCGGCAACCCTAACCTTGCTTTGGACACAGCTCTGAGTAACTCTTTTGAAAGCAAATACCTAAGACAGGAATTGGAGCTGGGCTATCAGTATACGCTGGACAAATTGAAATTTCAGGCTGAGTTAGAATATCAAAATGCCACGCTGAAAAACGAACAATTTTTCCCTGCTCAGGAAGCCTTGGACAGAAGCTTCCGGAGCTTCCTTCCTACCATTAGGTTTGATTACTCTATTTCTGCCAACACCAACTTCGAGCTGGATTATGATACAGATGTGGAAGCTCCTTCTGTAGATCAGCTTCAGAATGTGATAGATAATTCTAATCCACTCCAATTGAAAACAGGGAATCCCACGCTGGATCAGTCTTACTCCAATAGAATGAGGATACGATTCCGAAGCAATAATCCTGAGAACGACCGGTCATGGTTCATTTTTGCCCAATACAGGCTGGTAAATGATGCAGTATCCAATAGCACACTCACCGCGGAAGAAGCAACTGAATTACCGGGAGGAATTATCTTGGAAAAAGGATCACAACTCTACATGCCGGTGAATCTGGATGGATTCAAAGATTTCAGATCATGGGTGAGTTACGGAATTCCGATTGACTTCGTCAAATCAAATTTCAACATCAACGGGGGATTCAGCAGCACCAAAAGGCCAGGACAGGTAAACAATCAATTAAGCTTCAACAACTCTTCCAGGATAAGCACAGGTCTCTCCCTGAGTAGCAATATCTCAGATCAGATAGATTTTAACATTTCCACACGTTTTTCCTATAACGATGTGGAAAATACGCTAAACGCGAATTTGAATACTAATTATTACAACCAGCGCTCAAGACTAAATCTCAGCTGGATAGTCTGGGAAGGCTTGATCTATAGAGTAGATGTAAATCATCAGTTGAACTCCGGTCTATCTGAAGGATTCGATGCGAATGTCCTTTTGATGAATATGAGTATAGGAAAAAAAGTATTTGGAAATCAACGGGGAGAAATCTCTCTCAATGCCTATGATTTACTTGGCCAAAACAGAAGTGTGTATAGAAATGTCACCGATGCCTTCGTAGAGGACGGCCAAAACAATGTAATGCAACGGTATTTCATGCTTTCATTTTCCTACAACATCCGCCGCTTCAATAAGGGAACGGATATGAATGACTACAATGAAATCTAC
Source organism: Algoriphagus sp. 4150 (assembly GCF_031457395.1). Taxonomy (NCBI): domain Bacteria; kingdom Pseudomonadati; phylum Bacteroidota; class Cytophagia; order Cytophagales; family Cyclobacteriaceae; genus Algoriphagus; species Algoriphagus sp. 4150. Next base: position 33,302 of record NZ_JAVDWS010000016.1, on the reverse strand, counting down.
AATAATTAATTTACAGGCTGATGGATTATTCATCAGCCTGAATTGGTTAAGCTAAAAGCGCTTCGCATTCAGCTATACAGTTGCGGCATGCTTCTGCGCATTTTTTGCAACTTTCGTGTTCATGCTTCTCACACTCCTTCACACAATTATAGCATGCATCTACGCATTGCTGCATTGCTACCGATAGGTCCGCAGAGTTACTCTCTAAAGCTGCCACGCAATCTTTACATGCATCAATACACCTTTCGCACAACATGATGCAATCCTGCATACCTGGACGGGTACTGCAGAATTCTATGCATTGTTCACATGCTTCAATACATTGTTCACATGCTACTATAGAGTTGTTTTTAATCTTAGTTAATGAGCTCATAAGAATAATGTTTAGTTGGAATAGTTTTCACCCGAGATTTCTATAAATATTATTTGATTATCCGCAATGATGCCAGTAGCCTCATCTTCTTTGGTATAACGGCAGGAAGACCGATGACAGAAGACCGAAGTCACCTTGACGCTAGTGTTTTCCAAATCCTATAATGCTTTAGTCTCTTTACTGACAGAAAAGCGGATATACATAAAATATTATTTGATTAGTTAAAATCCTCGATGCGGGTCAAATCATTTTGACTTTAGTAATAGTCGTTCAAAAAACTTGCCATGCGGAGGATCTGCTTTTAACAGCAATACGACAATCTAAAAACAATAAGATTACTGAAAACCAATAATTTATGTGGCATAAAATTCACAAATCGAGGATTTTGATAACATAATAATCAAATTAAACCCATCGGTTCAGAAACTTTCCCGGGAGAATTTCAATTTGCTTACTAACTACAAGCAATCACCTATTTTGAAAACGAACCTACCCTATTCTCTTCTCGACCTTGCCATCATTCGTGAAGACTACGACGCCAAAGACGCTTACGAAAGAAGTCTTCAAATCGCACAGCATGCCGAGCAACTTGGCTATACCAGAATGTGGCTCGCTGAGCATCACAACATGGCCAATGTAGGCAGCTCATCCCCTCAGATCCTGATAGGATATCTAGCCAATGGCACTTCTAAAATCCGCCTGGGCTCCGGCGGAATTATGCTGCCCAATCACAGCCCGCTGATCATCGCTGAACAGTTCGGAACACTGGCCACACTATACCCTAATCGAATTGATCTTGGACTTGGGCGGGCACCGGGCACTGATCAAACCACTGCTACGGCTTTAAGAAGAGGAAGACATGAATCCGTACAAGAATTCCCCGGTGATCTAGACGATCTTCAGCGCTATTTCTCTGAAGACAATATAGATTCCAAAGTCCGTGCGTTTCCTGCGGAGGGGTTGGATGTGCCTATTTATTTATTGGGTTCGAGTATGAGCAGTGCAGTTCTTGCTTCACAAAAAGGATTGCCTTATGCATTTGCAAGTCACTTTGCTCCGGGATATTTGATTAATGCTTCGAAGTATTACCGCGAAAATTTCCAGCCTTCTGCTCATCTGTCACAGCCATACTTTATTTCCTGTGTGAATGTCATAGCTGCCGAATCCGATGAGGAAGCCAATTATTTGGCTACTTCATTTTATCAGACAGCCTTAGGGATCATTCGAGGCAAGTCATATCCTATGAAAAAGCCCGTAAAAAGCATGGATAATATCTGGAATGAAGCCGAAGCTGCAGCCATTCAGAATATGATGGCCTGTACTTTCATCGGTACAGAAGAATCGCTTAAACCACAATTCGAAAGCTTCTTCAAGCAAGTAGAGGTGGATGAACTGATGGTCTCTTCGAACATTTATGATCCGGAGAAGCGCTTGAAATCGCTGGAAATCACAGCAAAGGTTTTAGGGTAAATGCAGTCTCGGATATTGATTCTTTTTGGCTATTTTGGAAGCTAAACACCTTGCTGTGCTAGCCAATTTCAAAACTTACCTAAGAGAAAAAAGTGACCTTACAGAATCCGCTTTCGACGAAATCCTGAAAGAAGTGAGAGTAGAAACCATCCAAAAGGGCGGATTTCTACTTCATGCCGGGGAAATCTGCAAACATGCTTTTTTTACCGAAAAAGGACTTCTGAGGGCATTCGCAGTGGACGAATCCGGAAAAGAGCACATTATCCAATTCTCTCCCGAAAACTGGCTCACCTCGGATCGCAGCAGTATTTATTTCAACGAACCTTCGGATCTTTTCATCGAAGCTATTGAAAATAGCACCGTCGTGTTCATGAGCAGCGAGTTTATGGAAATGGTATCAGGGATGAGTCACAAATTCCGGCAAGCAAATGATCGGGCACTCCACAGCCATATCCGTCAACTCCAATTACGCATCAACCAATTGCTTGGAGCTACGGCGGAGGAACGATACCTTACTTTCATCCAAAAATATCCAGACCTACTGCTTCGCGTACCGCTTTGGATGACCGCTTCTTATCTGGGGATCACACCGGAATCACTCAGTCGCGTAAGAAAAGATCTTGCAAAAAAGAATTTCAGACATTGAATCGATCTTACCATAGATCAAGGTGGGAGCAATAGAGCTTGCCGATATTTGTTTATCATTTAAACAAACTACATCATGGCAACAAAAAACATAGAAATCATAGTCAATCCTCCTGCACCGCATTTTGTAGGGGATGGATTCAGAGTTCACAATTTCATTCCAAGCGGATATCACCTGGATATGCAGCGCATGTCACCTTTCATCATGCTGGATTACAATTCCAAGTTTCATTTTCCACCTTCCAATGAACCGAAGGGAGTTGGTGTGCATCCGCATCGGGGTTTCGAGACGGTCACGATTGCCTACAAGGGGAAGGTAGCACACCATGACAGCACCGGTAACAGTGGAGTAATCGGAGAAGGAGATGTGCAGTGGATGACTGCAGCTTCGGGGATTTTGCACAAGGAATACCATGAAGAAGAATTTAGTCGCACCGGCGGAGAATTCCAGATGGTACAACTTTGGGTGAATCTTCCCGCTAAAGACAAGATGAGTCCTCCAAAATATCAGGGAATCACCAATGATCAGATTCAGAAATTTGCCTTACCGGATAATGCGGGAGAAATTGAGGTGATTGCGGGTGAATATCAAGAACTGAAAGGTTCTGCAAGTACATTCACCGATGTGAACTTGATGAATGCCAAATTGAAAAAACACGGAATTGCCAACTTCACTTTCCCTGCACATTTCAATACTGCTTTGCTAGTAATCGAAGGTTCAATCGAAATCAACGGAAAGGAAGAAGTAGGAACAGACAAATTCGTTCTATTTGAAAACGAAGGAGAAACCTTTCAAATCAAAGCCGGCGAAGATGCAGTTATTTTGATTCTGAGCGGAGAACCGATCAATGAGCCCATCGCTTCCCATGGCCCATTTGTAATGAATACCAAAGCGGAATTGATGGAAGCGTTCAACGACTTCAATATCGGGAAATTCGGCTATCTGGAAGATTGATCTGATATAAAAAGTAAAGCCTCTGGATTATCATGATTCAGAGGCTTTTCTATTGCAGAAGTTTGAACTTGTTTTAACTAGAGTATTTTCAATTTTTTCCCCGCAGATACTCGCAGAAAAGAACGCTGATAAACGCAGACTTTTTAACCCAGTTTTGTATTAGGGTTCGTAGTGAGGGTTTACTATCAGTAAGCATAATTTATATGAGATGAGATCAGCGAAAATCTGCGATAGTTATCAGCGATTATCTGCGGGAAACTTTTCTGCGCAAATCTGCGGGAAATCAATCGAGTTCCCACTTTCTTTTACTCATCTGCCAAACTATCCACAGGATTTCCCAATGCAGCCTTCACTGCCCTGTACCCCACAGTAGTAGCAGTAATAACCAGAGAAACAACAATCACAAAGACGTACAAGCCAATAGGAACGGTGGTTTTATAGGAAAAATTCTGTAGCCATTGATCAGTGAGGTAATATCCCAACGGCACCGCAATCGCAAATGCGATTATTACGAGATAAATAAATTCCTTTGAAAGTAGAAATGTAATCTGCTGTACAGAAGCGCCAAGAACTTTCCTTATTCCAATTTCTTTCAGCTTTTGACCCACCAAAAAGGAAATCAATCCATACAATCCGATCGATGAAATCACAATAGAAAGTACTGCGAAGATTTTATAGACCAAGGCCAATTGATTTTCCCTGCGATAAAAATTAGCAATCGTTTCGTCCAAAAACTTCCCGGAGTAGATCGCATCCGGATAGACATTCTTAAATTCCTCTTCAATACTCACCAAGGTTTCCCTTCCGGCATTCTTATCCAATTTCAATCCAAGAACTTCGTATTGGGATTTCTCCGTCGCTAGTATAAAAGGCTTGACTTCTTCCCTAAGCGAGTTTTGTGCAAAATCCTTCACCACACCGGTGATTGTCATCCAAGGCTCTCCACCACCAATAGTAATCGTCTTGCCCACTGCCTCTTCCGGATTCGAAAGATTCAGTTTCTTGGCCATGGTCTCATTGATCACAGCTTCCTTGAGCGTGTCACTTTCCGAAAACCCATTCCCTACCACAAACTGCAACCCGTAATTTTCAAAGTAATCTGCGTCTCCGAACTTCAACGAAGTCATAAATTGAACATCTTCTCTTTTGCCGTCAAACCAAAAATTCGATGCCCAGTTATTATTGGAAGAAGGTACATCACTTGACACGCTTACCGTTTTGATCTGAGAATTGGCTTTCAATCGCTGCTTCAACACATCCAATCTACCATCTTTAGCTTCATCCAAAGGAATATCAAAATAGTAAACAGCTTCCTTCGAAAATCCCAAATCCGCTTGCTGAATCTCTGTCATTTGCTTCACGGCAATCACCGTGGCTATCATCAAAACCTGTGCGATGACAAACTGCATGACCACCAGACTTCTGCGAAGTGAAACTCCACCAATTTGAGCCACTTGAATCTTATTTTTAAGCGCTTGGATCGGTTGGAAACCTGACAAAATCAGTGCTGGATAAAAGCCTGAAAGTAAGGTGACTCCCACAACTATTGCAGTAGAGAACAGTAGAAATGAAGGAGTAATTAGCTTGATCGTATCCGGAACCTCCGCCACTTTACTTAAGAAAGGAAGCAAAGCAGTGGCCACCACGGTAGAAATGACAGCCGATATAAAGACAACCATAAATGTCTCTCCAAAAGATTGGCCAATAACCTGCAATCTGCTGCCACCCATTACTTTCCTGATTCCCACTTCCTTACTTTTGCCTATAGCCTGAGCGGTGGACAAGTTTATAAAATTGATGGAAGCCATGATCAGTATAAAAATTCCGATGAGAGCCAATGTATAAATAGTAGCTTTTCGGATGAGTTCACCCGTGATCGGATCAAACCGACTGTCAAAATGGATATCCTCCATTGGCTGAAGGAAAAATGACTTCTTTGAAGTGCCTCGATTTTTATAATTTTTCACGGCAAAAGCTGTCAACTGCTGGTTAATCAGACTTTCATCCATCGACTCCGGAAGCATTACATACAATTGGAAATTACTTCCAAAGCTCCCCCACTCATCAAAATGGTAATCAAATACAGCCTCGTTGCTTTGCAGTGTTTTGTATGAAGCCAGCATATTAAACCGGAAATTACTGTTATCAGGAATATCGGACACGATCGCTCCCACAGTCGCTTCCACTCTTTTTGCCAAAAGAACTGATTTGCCAAAGGCATTCTCCCAAGTCCCGAAGAGCTTCTTAGCTTCTGTCTCAGTGAGCACCACCTGTCCCGGTTCCTTCAGCCCCTGAAGATCCCCTGCCAAGATCTCCACATCAAAAAGTGAAGCATACTCAGGTGTAGTAAAAAACACATCTTCTACAATGAATTTGTCTTCACCGGAGTTGGAAACAGCCCTTTCCGTGGACACAAAAACCGATGAGCTTACTACCGGAACAATTGCATCAATTCCGGAAAGGTCACTTTTCAAAGCATCAGGCATTGGGGGCGACACCCCAGGAGTATAATCGAGCCCATCTGAATATTCATCTTGGGTCACTACACGATAGATTCGATCCGAATTGGATTGAAAATTATCATAGCTGAGCTCATAGCTCACTACGGTAAAAAGTAAAAAAGCTGCTGTGATGCCAAGTGTCAATCCAAAAATATTGATCAGTGTCACGCGCTTCCCATTCTTGAGATTCCGCCAAGCAATTTTAGAATATATTTTCCACATAGATTTAAAATTTCTGTTTATCCCTGAAGAAGAGTAAATCTCTCTCCTTATGGCAATATTAACCAAGACCAAACCGGAACGAACAGGCTTCTATAGGCCAGAAATGGGGTTTTACAAAGAGCTCCCAAAATATTCCGAACATTTTTGTGCGTATTCGGGCGATAAGTGTGAACCTAAATATCGAATTGATTCGACAAAATGATATCTCACCACCCATGTGACTGTCCACCCACATATCAAAGTCCAGCTAGTGGGGACACTAACTGTGGCGAAGTGGCTCCTAAAATATCCCGGTCATTTTTGTGCTCATTGAGGCGAAAATTGGCAGATAAATGTGGGAGATGGTTTCATTCAAGGAGATATTTCATTATATAATTTGTCAATTTAAAAAGACACTTTAATTAAATAATTGTCGTTTTTATTCGACATTTTTAATATATATTTGTAGAATAAAATCGACAGATTATGGATATTCTCATTTCTAACTTCCAAAATTTATCAGCACAGGTTGACGGTAAGTTCTTCAGGTATCTATTTGATAAAATTGATTGGAATCAAAGAATGATCGCCATCAAAGGGCCAAGAGGATCAGGAAAAACCACACTTATGCTCCAACGGATCAAGTTTGGAATAAAACCCAAATCCAACGAGGCACTTTACTTTTCAGCTGATCATTACTGGTTTTATACTCACAATCTGGTAGAGACAGCCCATACTTTTTACCAAAATGGTGGCCGCTTTTTGTTCATTGATGAGGTTCATAAATATCCTAACTGGTCAAGAGAGCTAAAGAATATTTATGATTCATATCCTGATTTGAAAGTGGTATTCTCTTCATCTTCTGCACTGGATATTTATAGAGGTGAATCTGATTTGAGCCGTCGGGTGATTACCTATGAATTACCCGGAATGTCATTTAGGGAATACCTGAACTTGACCCATAACCAAAATTTCCAACCTGTCTCTCTTGCGGAAATTCAGAACACACATTCTCAAATCACCTCTGAAATCACTTCTCGCCTTCAACCTCTACCAGTATTCAAGGAGTATCTCAAGAGAGGCTATCTTCCCATCATAACCGAATCAAACCCTAAGACCATCCCGATTTTCCTCCAGCAGATTATCAATACGGTAGTTGAATCTGATCTGGCGTTTATCGCTGATTATAATGCAGGAACAGCATATAAAGTTAAGAAACTACTTGGCGTGTTGGCAGAGTCGGTTCCTTTCAAACCTAATGTATCTTCGATTGCCAGAAAAGTTGAAACCTCACGGGACTCTGTGTACGAGTGGCTCACGCAACTGGAAAAGGCCCGATTGCTCAATTTCCTGATTGCGGAAGGCAAAGGCATTTCCCAGCTGCAAAAGCCGGACAAAGTTTATTTGGAAAACGCCAACCTTTCTTATGCTTTAAAAGCTAATCCGGAAATCGGCTCGATACGGGAAACCTTTCTCCTAAATCAACTCAAAAATCTCAAAAAAGAAATTCGGCTACCTAAATCTGGAGACTTCCAAGTCGATGATCTAGTGATAGAAGTTGGTGGCAAAAACAAGGATGCCAGCCAAATCAATCACCTAAAAAATTATCTGGTTGCTGCCGACGAAATCGAGCATGGGTTTGGCAAAAAAGTGCCGCTGTGGTTGTTTGGGATGATGTATTGAAAAGTAAGAGCTGGAGGGTTGTATTTCCTCACAGCCCATGTCAGCGTCTCCACTCACATTATCAAAACAAGTTAGTAACAGAACAAGACAATAATATCTGAGAGCAAAATGCCGTGAGTGGCGACACTCACGGCGGCAAACTTTCAACTATTTTCTTTGCGCTTTCTTCTCGTCGCCCATGTGAGTGTCTCCACTCACATGCTAAAATCCAATTAGTGAGCACTAACCGGGACGAAAAAAAAAAGTCGTGAGTGAGGACACTCACGACGGCAAAAGAAATTGTGGCCTCTGTGTAAACCTCAGTGTTCTCTGCGGTTCAAAACAGAATCACCCTCCGAATTTACCTTTGAGTGCAGCCAATTTATCTGCCATAGAGCCTTCGGATTCTTTAGCTTGGGGTTTGCCCGCAGGTCTTTTTTCCATCTTCTTGCCCCGCTCCGCAAATGGCTCTGACTTCATGCTCAGCCCTACACGCTTGCGGGGAATATCCACTTCCATCACAGTCACCTGAACTTTTTGATTGACAGAAACGATCTCATTCGGATCTTTTACAAATCGATCTGCCAAATGACTCAAATGCACCAAACCATCCTGATGCACTCCTACATCTACAAACGCACCAAATGCCGTGATATTCGTCACCACGCCGGGCAGCTTCATCCCCACTTTCAGATCTGACATACTGTTCACACTTTCTTCAAAAGCGAAAACTTCAAAACTCTCGCGGGGATCTCTTCCGGGCTTGGCAAGTTCCTCCAAAATATCCTGGAGTGTAGGCAAACCGACCGTCTCAGACACGTAATTCTTCAAAGAAATTCGATTTCTCAGTTCCTCTGAACTCATCAAATCTGACACGCTAGCATTCACATCCTTGGCCATCTGCTCCACCAAAGTATAACGTTCCGGGTGCACAGCCGAGGAATCCAACGGATGTTTTGCCTTGCTGATTCTCAAGAAACCGGCAGCTTGCTCAAACGCCTTTTCTCCTAGTCTAGGCACTTTTTTGAGCTGAGCCCTACTCTTGAAAGGACCATTTTCATTTCTGAATTCAACAATATTCTGAGCCAGAGTCGGCCCCAAGCCAGAAACATAAGTCAGCAGCTGCTTCGATGCGAGGTTTACTTCTACCCCTACTCCGTTTACCGCCGACATCACGGTATCGTCAAGCGCATTTTTCAAGGCATTTTGATCCACATCATGCTGGTATTGACCGACACCTATAGATTTGGGATCGATTTTTACCAGTTCTGCCAGAGGATCCATCAATCTTCTACCGATGGATACAGCTCCTCTTACTGTCAGATCAAGATCAGGAAATTCTTCCCGCGCCACGTCGGACGCGGAATAAATAGATGCTCCGGATTCATTTACCATGGTCACAATCACAGATTTGGATAGGCCAAGACTCTTGATAAAAGCTTCCGTCTCACGGCCTGCAGTACCATTTCCTATGGCGATGGCCTCAATCCCATACTTCTCAACCAAACCTTTCACATTCATCGCAGCTTCCTGACCTCTGCGGTTGGCTTCATGGGGGAAAATAGTTTCGTAGTGTAAGAATTGACCTTGAGGTCCAAGGCATACCAATTTACAACCTGTCCGGAATCCCGGATCAATCGCCATTACAGATTTCTCTCCCAAAGGTGCTCCAAGCAAAAGCTGTCGCAAATTCTCAGTAAACACCTTGATCGCTTCCTCATCCGCTTTGCGCTTGGTAAGTAAGCGAACTTCCGTTTCCATACTTGGTTTCAGCAATCTTCTATAACAGTCTTTAATGGCAAGCTTGACTTGATCCACCGAAGAATTGGCAGCATCTGCCAGAATCATTTTCTCCATCTGATAGATAGCAGAAGCCTCTTCAGGAACTGAGTCCAGCATCAGGAAAAGTTCTTTCTCACCTCTTCTCATCGCCAAAACCCGATGGGAAGGCGCAGTTTTTATAGGTTCAGACCATTCAAAATAGTCCTTATACTTAATAGCTTCCTGCTCTTTGCCCGGTAGCACTTTCGACGAGAAAACTCCTTCTTCCAGAAAAAGCTTACGCATCTTTTCCCGTAACTCTGCCTTTTCATTGATCCACTCGGCCATGATATCACGGGCTCCCTGAAGTGCCTCCTCTACGGAATTCACTTCTTTGGCAGCATCCACAAACTTCTCAGCCTCAGCTTCCGGATTAATGGATTTTTGCTCAAAAATCTGTTCAGCAAGTGGCTCCAAGCCCTTTTCTCTGGCGATTGTGGCCTTAGTTCTTCGCTTAGGTTTGTATGGGAGATAAATATCTTCCAGCCTAGACATCGTTTCGGCCGATTCTACTTTTTGCTTCAGTTCCTGTGTCAATTTCCCTTGCTCCTCTATAGACTTCAGCACAGCTTCTTTACGCTTGGCCAATTCTCTCAACTGCAACACACGGTCACGGATAGCTGCTACCTGCACCTCATCCAATTCGCCGGTAGCTTCTTTACGATATCTGGAGATAAATGGCACCGTCCCGCCTTCGTCCAACAATTGCACTGTGGCATTCACTTGACTGGGTTTGATTTGGAGTTCAGCGGCAATTTGTACTTCGTAATTCATATGCTAAAGAAAATTCTAATCTAAATTTGAGACGCAAGTTAAGCCTCCTTTTGGAGACAAAAAGTAAGAAATGTGAGAGTTGTCACTAAGCGTCTGATTTTAAGATTGTAAAATTGGATGTTCTTAAAATTGAATGTGATTATCCGCAATGATGCCAGTAGCCTCATTTTCTTTGGTATAACGGCAGGAAGACTGATGACAGAAGATCCGCCACAGCGGACTGGCCGAAGTGGCCTTGATGCTGGTGTTTTCCAAATCCTATAATGCTTTAGTCTCTTTACTGGCGGAAAAGTGGATATACATAAAATTGAAAAATTTGAATTACTTGTCCGCCGCGGAGGATTAAAATGCTCTGGGTTGTCAGGCTGAGTAAGAAAGATTTACAAATGAATAATGACGGAAAGTGATGTAGAAATAAAGTTGGGTCACCCTGAGCACCTGACCGACGAGAGTCGGGAAGTACGAAGGGTCCTCTACTCCGCTCGGACTGACATTCCTTGCAAGTTAAAAATTGACCATTAATACTTGAAGTCCCAAAAATCCCGTAAATCATATTTCGTAAATCGCACCTCTAAATGGATTGGAAAAAAGAAATCAAAAGCTGGGGAATTATGCTCAGCGTTATTGCATTTTTATATTTCACAGGGCTTTTGCCGGTGATAATAGGCGGATTACAGTCTGTGTTGCTCTCCACAGGATTGATCAAACCGAAGATGGAAATTCCGGACTTGACTGACCGACAGTTCGATTACCACGGCAAATTCCTGACATTTGACGGGCAGCAGATAGAGCTCGAGAGCTATAGGGGCAAGACGCTTTTTATTAATCTCTGGGCTTCCTGGTGCGGGCCCTGTCGTGCGGAAATGCCGCATATTTCTGAGCTTTATAAGTCCGTACAACATGAGCCTGATTTAGAGTTTTTACTAATCGGAATTGATAATGACTTCAAAAAAAGCCAAGGATTTATAGAAGGAAAAAACTGGGCGTTCCCCACTGCCCACGCAAGTTTTGGGCTGAATCAAAGTTTACAAAGTGAATCTATCCCTACTACTTTGGTAGTAAATCCGGAAGGAAAAATCGTCTTTTATCAAGAAGGTATGAGCAATTTCAACACGGATAAGTTTAGGGATTTTCTACTTTCTCAGTAAAAAAAACCGCCTTCAAGGCATCAATTAAGCAATTTTGAACATTTTGGGTTGGCGACTTCAAAGATTTGTCGTAATCTTATTTTTTTGACCCAATAACCTATGAAAAAGTTCTTGCTGAGTATTGCTCTCACACTTAGTTTATACCCCTTTATTTTAGCTCAATCCTCTTCTGTGCTATGGTACAATCAGCCAGCAGTGGAATGGGAAGAGGGATTGCCTGTGGGAAATGGCCGGCTTGGAGCCATGGTCATGGGCATACCGGGACAGGAACACCTACAGCTCAACGAAGATTCTTTATGGCCCGGAGGCTATGAGGACTGGGGATTGGCAGATGGAAAAAGAGCTGATCTGGATCAAATCAGAGCCTATTTACTCGCCGGTGACAATAAAAAAGCAGATTCACTTTTGGTACTGAAATTCTCCAGAAAAGGTGTCACAAGATCCCATCAAACGATGGGTGATCTATGGTTTAATTTCGACTGGATAGAATCCAAAAATTATAGACGAAGCCTAAATATGGAGACCGCCGGCGTCCTGACTCAATTCATAAGTGAGGGCTATGAAGTCAGCCAAGAAATAATTGCTTCTGCACCGGACGATGCTTTGATCATGCGTTTTAAGACCAATCACCCGCAGGGTTTTAATGGACAGATAATCATGAATCGCCCAGAGGACAATGGCTTTGCGACAGCAAAAACCACTGCGCTCAATGACAAGCAACTCGAAATGTCCGGCATGATCACGCAGCGTGGCGGCCAATTGGACAGTAAGCCTGTGGAGATATTAAATGGCGTAAAATTCAGAACACTACTCTTCGCCCAAAACCATTCAGGTGAGATTACTACTACCGATTCCACTTTGATCGTATCCGGAGCAAAGGAATTTACGATCAAGTTAGTCTCTAAAACTTCTTTCTACCATGAGGATTATGAAGCTGAAGCAGCCCGGCAACTGGAAAAAATCGGATTGAAAAGTTGGGGAGAGATTCTTCATGCCCACGAGAAAGAGTATGCTTCCTGGTTTAACCGCATGAGCTTGCAATTGGATTCTGGGGAATCTGACCATCTGGCTACCGACGAACGAATCGAGCGTGTCAAAAACGGGGAGGTCGATTTACACTTGGAAAAGCTTTTGTTTGATTATGGCAGGTACTTATTGATTTCTTCCAGTCGTCCTGGCACCAATCCCACAAATTTACAGGGACTTTGGAATAGGCATATCTCCGCTCCATGGAATGCAGATTATCATCTTAACATCAATTTACAGATGAATTATTGGCCTGCAGATGTGACTAATTTAGGAGAATTGAATCAGCCACTTTTTGCTTTTATGGATGGAGTAATAAAAAATGGCAAAAATGCTGCCCGTGAGAATTTTGACATGGAGGGATCCATGATTCCCCATACTACAGATCTTTGGCAAGCCCCATTCTTAAGTGCTGCTACTGCCTACTGGGGAAGCTGGGTTGGTGCCGGAGGATGGATAGGCAGACACTATTGGGACCATTATTTATTCGCTCAGGATGTAAATTATCTCGAGAATCAAGCTTATCCGGCTCTTTCAGCCATTTCAGCATTTTATTCTGACTGGTTGGTAGAATATCCGGCAGACGGAAAACTGGTCTCCTCTCCTTCCACTTCTCCCGAGAACCAATTTATTAATCCCAAGGGAGAAAGCGTAGCTACTACGATGGGAGCAGCGATGGATCAACAGATTATAGCAGATGTGTTCACCAATTATTTGAAAGCTTCTGAGATTCTGGGCAAAGAAACCGCTCTTACAGAAAAAGTCCGAGGCCAACTTTCCAACCTACGCCCCGGAGTACAGATAGCTGAAGATGGAAGAATATTGGAGTGGGATCAGCCCTATGGGGAACATGAAAAAGGACATCGGCACATGTCTCATCTGTATGCCTTTCATCCAGGAGATGCTATTACATCCAGTGCGACACCCGAGGCATTTGCCGCAGCACGCAAAACGCTGGAATACAGGCTTGCAAATGGCGGAGCAGGAACCGGCTGGTCACGTGCTTGGCTGATTAATTTCTCAGCAAGGTTATTGGATGGAGAAATGGCGCACGGGCATATCCAAAAGTTGATTTCCCAATCCCTATATACCAATCTATTCGATGCACACCCTCCTTTTCAGATTGACGGGAATTTTGGCTATACTGCCGGAGTAGCTGAGATGCTCGTACAATCACACGAAAATGGCTTGATCAGACTTATGCCTGCCCTGCCGAAAGCTTGGGCAAATGGAAGTGTAACAGGTTTGAAAGCAAGAGGAAACTATACCATAGATATGACTTGGCAGGATGGTGAACTCAAAACCTACAGAATTCAAGCAGGAAAAAGTGGCCGAATTCTGATTTACTACGATGGATCCGAAATGGAACTGGAACTTGAAAAAGGACAGAGTGTAGAGATTGAATTGTAAAGGAAACGTTGAGGAGGTTCAGCTACGTTATTGTCTTCATACCACAGGGATGGATATAACATAAGAAGCGGCCATAAAGTAAAACTCTATCGTGCAATCAAGTTGCCAATCGGTTTGATAAAGTTTAAATTACCTTTTCATTAAACCCAAAGACGATGAAAATCCTATTGAGTACTGTGGTGATTTGCTTGGCAATCTCCCCTGCCTTTTCACAAAACGTGGTTATTCCATCCAAAGAAGTCCAGATAAAAACTGCAGTATTGGCTGCTCCGGAAGAAAAGCAAATGCATGCAAGAATCCTAGGATACGATGAGCATGGGGAATTGATTGAATTGAGAAAAGGCTCGAATGAAATGATTTGTGCTGCAGATGACCCCGCCGGGAAAGGATTCAGCGTCTCCTGCTATCATTCAGATCTGGAGCCATTCATTGAAAGAGGCCGACAACTTAAAAAAGAAGGGAAGTCTTTTCAAGAAATCTTTGATATCAGAGAAGCAGAAGCCAAAAACGGGAAACTGAACATGCCCAAGGACGGAGCTTCACTTTTTGTACTTACTGCAGATGATGAAAACTACGACAGTAATTCCGGTGAAGTCTCTGATACTTATCTGAGATATGTAGTGTATCTACCATGGGCTACTTCGGAGGCGACGGGACTTCCGCTGAAACCAAGTGTTCCGGGCATGCCTTGGATTATGGATCCCGGCACACACAGAGCTCATATCATGATTACTCCGCCACGGGATTAGCTGAATAATTTTCTTTAGGCCATTGCCTCTGTTAGTGGCTAGACCTGAGCATAAAGCGTAAAGATTCCTGATTATCTAAGCATACATGCCCCAATCCAAGTGGAATTTAAACTGGGCATATTCCGAAAATTTCCCTAAAATTGCGGCACAGAAAAACGAAGTTTTGCCTCTCCTATTCATATGTCTTACCAATCAGATCAACACTATAAAAATATTGACTTCACGGTCGAGAGATTTCCGATAATAGAATACGAGAACTGTACCTTCGAACAATGTAAATTCTCAGATCTCGATTTGAGAGGAAGCAGTTTTGAAAACTGTTTATTTAAAAATTGTGATCTAAGCAATGTTAAAGTCCCCGATGTGTCTTTCAGGCAAGCTAAATTCGTTTCCTGTAAGATATTGGGTGTACACTTTCATGCAGGCAATCCGTTTTTATTGGAGTTTATTTTTCAGGATTGTCAGATGGCTTACAGTAGTTTTTACAACCTGAAAATTAAAAAATCCAAATTCATAAATTGTAAACTCACAGAGTCGGATTTTACTCGAACAGATCTTGCTGAAGCGGATTTCCAAGGATCTGATCTTAGTGGAGCTACCTTTGATCAAAGTATATTAGAGAAATCTGATTTCAGGAATGCTTATAATTTCACTATCGATCCCGAGCTGAACCGCATCAAAGGAGCTCGATTTGACCTCGATGGATTACCCGGATTGCTGGGAAAATATGCGATTAAAATCGGCTGACAGCAGGTGAAAATCTACAATTTCACTTCCTATCTTTAAAGCTATAGAGGTAAGGTGCTTTGTGAGAACCTCCGGAATAAAGTTTCTCATGCCTTTCCAATATATTAAGACTAAGCATTTTACGCTGAAAATTTGCTCGGTTCTGAGTTTCCCCCAGTATAGCATCATACACTTGCTTCAGTTCTTTCATCGTGAAGCGCTCAGGTAGAAGATTGAAACTTAGGAGTTTTTGATCCAAGTGGGTACGCAGGTGTTCGAGTGCCTTATTTACTATCTCGTCATGGTCCATCATCAACTTTGGCAGCTGATCGAAGTCATACCACCCTATTGAATCTGACAATTCATCAGGCTTGGGCACCACATTTTCGTAATTAATCAACGCATAATAGCCGACTGTAATAAATCTACCGAGCAGCCAATGATTCTCGAAGTAATGTCCCTGCCCTTCCAGAATATCCCTCATCAACGCAGGATCAAAGCGCTCCATTGAGCCAAAAGTGTGAAATTGCTCCAAATAAATTTCCTCCAAACCTGTTCGTTCAGAAAGCCCACGCTCCACAGCTGCATCCAAGGGTTCGTCCATACGCACAAATCCTCCAGGCAATGCAAAAGTCTGTTTATTGCTATTAGTGCGGTATTCAAGCACCAAAATTTTGAGTTTTTCCCCCGAAAAACCAAAAATAACAGAGTCGTAAGAAATATGTGGCAGGTATTCTTCGTGCGCTAAATGCATGTGCAAAACTATGAAATACTAGTATAAGAAATAGGATTTTCAAAAATAAGCATTTACTATTGTTTCTTATAGAAACAATAATTAAAGCCCATGAAACCTATCTTACAATCAGTCCGGATTTATGCCCTGATACTTCTACTTGGAATATCAGCATCTCTTAGAGCCCAGAACAACAATTCATTTGAAGTGCAGACGACAATCAAAAACGGGATGATCGCAGGATCCTATGATGTCAAAACAGGTGTACAAAAATACTTTGGGATTCCATTTGCAAAACCTCCTGTAGGAGAACTGCGCTGGAAAGCACCCCAAGATTTGGACAATTGGGCCGGTGTGAAAGAAACCAAAAAGTTCGGTCCAAGAGCAGTACAAGCGCCTGTCTTCGGAGATATGGACTTTAAGTCTGACGGCATAAGTGAGGATTGTCTTTACTTAAATGTATGGACCCCTGCGGACCGAAACACTAAGAACTTACCTGTTTTGGTGTATTTCTATGGTGGCGGCTTTGTCGCAGGTGACGGTTCCGAGCCCCGCTATAACGGCGAAGCAATGGCTCAAAAAGGCATTGTGGTGGTTACTGTAAATTACAGATTAAATATTTTTGGATTTTTCTCCCATCCTGAACTAAGCGCTGAAGCTCCATATAAGGCATCGGGAAATTATGGACTAATGGATCAGATGGCTTCTCTGAAGTGGGTTAAGGAAAATATTGCGGCATTCGGAGGAGATCCAACAAAAGTCACCATCGCCGGTGAATCCGCAGGTTCCATCTCAGTCAGTTATCAAATGGCTTCTCCCCTTTCCAAAGATCTAATAGCAGGAGCAATCGGCGAAAGCGGAGCCGGGATAAATCCTACTTTGGCCCCTACACCTCTTGCAGAAGCTGAAAAACAAGGTGCAGAATTCACTTCCAACGCAGGTTTTAATTCCATTAAAGAATTGAGAGCACTGCCTACAAAGGATATTTATGAGATCTACAATGAGTCCAAGCGCTTTGGATTTCCCGTAGTTTTAGATGGCTATTTCCTTCCAAAAACGCTCCCTGAGATTTTCGAGGCTAAGGAACAGGCAATGGTGCCGCTACTGGCCGGCTGGAATTCAGCCGAAATTCCGGGCATGGCATTTATGCAAGGGCAACCTTACACTACTGAAGCGTTTATCTCCAAAGTGAAAGAAGTTTATCCGAATGATTATGAGGAAGTTTTAAGTCTCCATCCTCATACTGACGCGAAAGAAGTGGAACGGTCCGCGACTGATTTAGCTTCTGACAGATTCATAGCATATTCTACATGGAAGTGGCTGGACCTGCATGCCCAAAACTCTGATTTGCCTGTTTACCGATACTTGTACAGCAAGCTCCGTCCTCCTTTGAAAGACTCCAATCTAACCGCCGGGCTTGCCGGTGGAACTATAGAAGGTGGTCCAAAAGCTCCTGAGGCAATCGGTGCTCCACATGCCTGTGAAATAGAATATGCGATGGGAAATCTGCCCTTAGTAGATGTCTTTGACTGGACTGCAGAAGATTATATGGTGTCAAAAATCTTCATGAATTACTTTGCCAATTTCATCAAAACAGGAAATCCCAATGGAGATGAACAGCCTGAATGGAAGACTATGGAAGGTTCTGATACGTCTCCTTCTGTGATGGTGATCGATACAGAAAGCAAACTGATCAATGCTACAGATGATGCACGTTACAATTTCCACGACAGATCATACGGAAATATCAACTAATACCAATCAACCAAATCCACTTAAAAGAGAGGCTAAACGGTCTCTCTTTTATTAATCCTGTCTTCCAGCCACTACCATTTTGATGGTATTATAATCGTACTTGCCATCAAAATGGATCCGAAGAGCCTGAAGATTCTTGATGTTTTCGATCTGCGAATTGATCTCGGAAATAACCTCGATCGGTAAGCAGTCTTCCAACTCTACTCTGCCTTCTTCGATCCCTTTGGCCAGATGACCTTTGATGGTGGATTCTGCCAATCCCCTAGCTACTACTATATCTCCAATGCTTTTGCCGGCATTGATCATTCCAAAAGTAATTTCGTAGGTCTCTCCTACTTTTCTTTTCAGATTCGCTTTGCCTGTCTTTTTTCTTCCGGTTTTGTTGCTGGCAAATTTCGGATTATCAGCCGCGGCTTGCTTGGCAGCCTCAGCCAATCTAAGGCGGAGATTGATTTTATCCTGTTCCAAATCATTCATTTTACAGGGAATGTTCCCTTCCAAGATAGATAAAATCAAACGACTGACTTTGCTGATTTCTCCGTACTTCCTAAGCAAACTGACTTCGAGTTCTTCCAAACTATTTGCATAGGTTTTGGTTCTGGAAAATCGCTCCACCTCAGCACGGTGAATCAGTATTTTCTCCAAAGCAGCTTTCAGAAAATTTTTAAAATAGGCAGCTCCTTTATCCAGTCGTTCCATCAATTTCTCTTTTTCATTCTGCTGCAGTAAAAAGCGAAGTTGATTGCTGAACTTACCGGCCGTTCCCACTTCATTTCTAATCAGAGAAGCGATTTCACCAACCGCCTTTTGCATCTCGGGATCTTCAAATTCCAGAGAACTGTCATTCTTTCGCTGAAAACTGTTGATCTCCTGAAGCAGACCGGACAAATCGAACGTATCACCGGACAAAAGTGAAAGATAACGTTGCTGATACGCCCCTAAAAGCTCATCAAGCTTAGAATTCTTTTTGGCTCCTTCCACGAAAGTCTGAACCTGCGAGTCAGACTGTAATGCACTGTTTTGAATCCTAGTTCTCAACACCAATCCCCCCAGACTTCTCAATCGGCTCAAGGCTACGTAAACTTGTCCGGGTGCAAATGCATTCCCCACATCTATGATTGCCTGGTCAAAAGTCAAGCCCTGGCTTTTATGGACTGTCACAGCCCAGGCCGTTTTGATGGGATACTGGCTAAATGTCCCTATCACTTCCTCTTCCAATTCCTTGGTATCCGGATTGATGACATACTTTTTATTTTCCCAGATTTCCTTCCTCAGCTGATATACGAATTTCTTTCCTTCCAACAATACCTTGATCGTATCGTCCTGCAGTTCCTCCACAGTCGCCAGTTTACCATTGAAATAGTCCTGGTTTCCGGAAGAGTCATTTTTGATAAACATCACCTGGGCACCAACACGAAGTTCGAGAGATTTGGGAAGTGGGTAGATATTCTCGGGAAAATCATTTTCTATATCAGCCTCATAAAACTTCGATTCTCCATTCAATGCCATCAATCTATCACGGTTGATTTGGTCAGCCTTGTAGTTATGGGTAGTGATCGTGATGCAGTCCTTGATTTCTGAGATTTCCTCCTGCGTTTTGTAATGCTTATTCAATAAGGTGATATCCTCCTGTGTGACGGTATTTTCCCTCAAATGATTGAGCACTTGGATAAAATCTTCATCCTGCTGCCGAAAAATCTTGTCCAGTTCCAGATAAACTAACCCCGATTCCTGTAAAACCCTAGCTTCAAAGAAGTGCATGCTTGGGTAAAACTTGCTTAGCACCTGCCATTCATTGTCGCGGACAATCGGAGGAAGCTGGAAAAGATCTCCTATCATCAATACCTGCACTCCTCCAAATGGCGTAGTATAGTTTCGCTTGACACTTCTCAGCCGGTAATCTATAGCATCAAGCACATCTGCCCTAAGCATGCTGACTTCGTCTATCACGAGTAATTCTATTGATTTCAGCACATTTTTTCGCAGAGCATTTAGAGGATGCTTTCGGATCAATGTATGCTGGGTAAAACAACCGTATTGATCTGAGAAATTACCCTCAGGCTCATTGACTGGCAGGAAAAACCCCAGTGGAAACAAAAACTGGGAGTGGATGGTAACACCACCCGCATTCAGCGCAGCTATGCCCGTGGGTGCTACGATTACATGATTTTTATGTGTTTGCAAAGCCAGATTTTTCAGAAAGGTGGTCTTTCCTGTCCCTGCCTTTCCGGTCAAAAAAATCGGTGCTCCTGTATTGTTGACAAACTTAGCGGCCAACTCTAATTTATCAGTACTTTGATTTTCCATTCGGCGAAACTACTATTTTTAAAAATGAATAAAATGGAATTTGGAATCTTACACTTCTTCTTAGTATCTCTAATTTCACTTATTAAATCCATAATCTCAAACTAATCCGCATGTATATACACCCACTGAATCGCTGGAAAGACGATGCTGAGCTAGGCGCTTTTATCCAAAAAAATGCTTTTGCCACGCTGGTCACTCAAATTGACAACAGGCCATGGGCTACTCATTTGCCGTTTGTTCTGGATGAAAATAAGGACGGCAATACGGTCCTTTCCGGACATATCGCAAAGGCAAATCCCCAATGGAGAAATCTCTCTGAGAATATGGAAGTACTGGTTATTTTCCAAGGGCCTCATGCCTACATTTCATCATCTTGGTACAATCATGAAAATGTACCTACCTGGAATTATATGGCTGTCCATGTTTATGGAAAAATTAGATTTATCGAAGGAGAAGAACTTCTAGATCACCTGAAAAAATTGGTAAATAGCTACGAAGATGGGCGCCCAAACCGCATTAGTGTGGAGACTATGAGCGAAAACTATGTCGCAAAACAGCTCAAAGCTTTGGTTGGCTTTGAAATAGTGATAACTGAAGTTCACGGCAGCAAAAAACTATCGCAGAATAGAGACGATGTCAACCATCAAAACATCGTGAAAAATCTACAAGAAAGCAATTTTCACCAAGATAGAGAACTGGCCGAAGAAATGAGAAAAGAAAGATCCTATTCATCAAAAACCTAAGCCATCTTCCTTAAAACACAGTAAACACCCTAAGCTCATGAAGCTAACGTAAGTTCTTAATATTAGTGGTTGCTTCCTCAAGTCTACTTGTGAATATCATTGCCCAATTCGCCCCTTTGGGATACATAAAAAATCTTAAAAAAATACCGGAAATAGCCTAAAAGCCACTTTATCGCAAATGGCATAGCCTTGGTTTATACTTGAATGAAATAAATTATTGATTATCCGTATTTATGTCACTATTCATATTGAAATCAATAATAGGATTTGCCCAAAGCTGGTGAAAAATGTGCTTCTGCCTGTCCTATACGGCAGATCATCCTCTTTCTAGCGGGTCAGGGAGCCAATAAAATAAAGAAAATATAGCTCTTGGCGACATTGCGGAAAATCTAAACTAATATAAACCCACGTAATCATGAATACCCAATATAATTTCCCGATAAGTAGCTCAACAGCTACAGATTGTGCTGTAAAGACCATTAAAGATGAGGTAGTGGGAACTATTAAGGACATTATGCTAGATACCGAGACAGGTGAAGTAGCCTATGTTGTTCTGTCAGTTGACACAGGATTTCTAAATCTGGGAAGCAAACTTCTGGCTCTTCCTTGGGAGGCATTTGATTTTCACGGTCACCAACGTGATGTAATCATTGTAAAAGCCGCAAAGGAAAAGTTGGAAAATGCTCCCGGTTTTGATAATGATGCATGGCCGGTAGGTCCTCAATATGAATTTATCAATGAGGTTCATACTTACTATGGATTTGACAGAAGAAGAGCGTTGATTGAATAGGCGTGGCGCTCAGATTCTGCAGGGCTCTCCAATTACGGAGAGCCTTTTTTTAGTCTGTTCTAACCACGACGTACACGGAGGTTACTGATTAATCCGCATTCTAAGACTTACTAAAAGTAACATAGAGAACTAACTACAAGTAAAGTTAGGTAGAATTGCGCATTAGCATTTTCCATTACGGCTAAATTGCTTCCCCAGAAGTCAGTTCTAAAGGCGAGTCATTGATTTCATACCTCAAGCGAGATTTTACAGTATGACTTTGATTCTGGATTTTTATACGCTGCTTACCGCCTGAAACTTCCCCATCCCTGTCCTTGTAACGTTTACAATGACAAGATAAAAAACATCACCTTCTTCTGCCCTTATCAGCAGGATCTTGTTCATTCAATAGTAACTGCATAACATCTCCGGGTGCTATTTCGAGCATTCCTTCTCTTAAAGACTCCCAAATTAGATTGAAGGTACCCCTATAGATATTTCGTTCCGTTCGAAAAGTTGCCGTTCTGTAATTTCTGTTTTCCGGAAGATTATTGTTTGAAATTAAAATATTGGACAATGTTGACATCAACTTCTTCTTTTTTTCCTCTTCATCCCTAAGCTCCAATTTAAGATCACTGTAGTGGAATTTCATAAAATTCGATGAATACTTCGGATTTGCATCCATGGTGATCTCCAGTTTTTCCATGCGGCCTGAATTTATATTCACAGACACCAAATCACCCAGAATACCATTTAGAGAAGGTAAACCAAAGGGATCAACACTAGCTTCCAAATGGAACCTCTCCTCATTTGCTCCCATCCCATAGGGTACAGTCACATCCATACGCATAGGTGCAAACCCATTGAGAACGGCTTCTCCATGGATTAACATTTCACCCGACTGAAGAGAGTCCAGCGAAACTACGCGTGTGATCAGCGCCGATAGCTGCTCAAAATTAAGACTTCCCGGCTGCGATTTCCCTTCAGATATCTGTGAGTAAGTGATGGTGGAATTCAATACCCGCACCGTGTCCAGTTCCAGCGGAAAGGGAATCAATTCCACCATTCCTTCAAACATTGGCTTCTCCGGTTCATCGTATGGCCGGGGTTTGTTTTTATTTCTTACATCGTGGAGAATAAGGCTATCAATGGTCATCAATCCAGCGACCACAGACCAGTCGCCATAGATACTGCTACGTGCACTGATTTTCTCAATTTTCAAGTGTTTCAGATCAATCTCTATATAATCTCTCTGAAACCTTGCCCTCTTTGCGGCTGCGAGATTGGAATCGTCATACGCCAATTTTAAATCAAAAAAATCAAAGGAGTCCGCTTTTGAATCATAATTAAACTCGCCCAAAGTAAAAGTCAGCTCTTTATCTATATTGATCTGCAGGTTTTTAAGACCACTCTGTATACTTTCCAACTTAAAAGGAATAGCATAATTCAGCCGAACAGAATCAGTCTCCAAATCAACAGCAGTGATATTAAAACTGTCAAAGCTCCCGAATTTTCTCAGGGTATCGGATTGCGTAAAAAACTCACCCGAACCATTTTCAAGTATAAAATTATGGATCACCCCCCTGGAAACTATGTCACCAAAAAAATCTTGAAAAGCCATGGATACGTCCGCCGGTTTTTTGGAAATAGAGTCATTTCTAACCAAAATAAATTTTGGCCCTTCAAACTTCAACTCTCCAATATCCAGAACATCTCCAAAAATAAAACTAAGCATTTTCAGCTCGCCAAGTCGAACAGACTGCATGGTTCCTGTAATCGTAGTTGCCATACTGTCCTTCACAGGATGAACTGAAATATCCTTCAGTTCTATGCTTCCTCTAAACAGCCGTACATCTGCATTCTCAAATCGAATGTCATATGCTCTATCCTCGTTAGCATTCATTCGATCAGGCAATGTTTTTACCAGCCACTTTTCCACCAAAAATATTGATACCGCACCGAGCAGAATAAGTGTTCCCAGAATCCAGAGAAATTTTTTCAAGTGATTTTTTTTAAGTTCCATTTGTAAAATGAGGGGAAATCCAACGAATGAAACGATTAAGAAAGTTGTCAAAAAGATACATATAAATCAGCGTTATATCTTTCCTGCTCCCGACTAAACTACATAATAATGTGGCAGAATAAACAATCATAGGAACAGCGAGGTCATTTTAATTCTCATGAACCCAACAATTCATCCTCTTCCCTTCCGATCCCCTTACTTTTTCACTCTGAATTCCAATAGAAAAAGCCCACTTATCAAATAACTGATCAGCAGGCTTTTCATTATTTATCCAAGTAATCGAGATGCTATCTGGTACTTTCTACTTGCTACTTCTTACTTGCTACTTAAAAGTAATCACACTCTCACACCGGTCGTTCCGCCACCGTTCAGTGTGATATCCACCGGCGCATTTGTTTTCCAGTTCCCCCCCGTAAAATCAGGGACATCAATAGAATTGGATCTATTCGCCACAGACCATTCACTAAGCGGAGAAATACAGCTCCAAAGAGCCGCATCATACACATCCTGATCCAGAGGAAGTCCATTTCTAAGACAGTCTATCAATCTCCAATCCATCATAAAATCCATACCGCCATGGCCTCCTACTTTTTTGGCCAGCTCTCCCACTTTCTGGATAATCTCAGGAGTGTACTTCGTTTCCAAATCCTTGAATTCCTCATCTTTCAACCAGCCATGACCTTTCGCCACCTTAGCTTCAGGATATTTCTGTGCATACCCTTCAGTTCCGCTTATTACATGTAGTCTGGAATATGGACGGGGTGAAGACACATCGTGCTGAATCATAATACTTTTGCCATTCTTCGTTTTTACCATTGTAGTATTCATGTTCCCACGGAATTTCTTTGTGGCATAGGAAGCAAAAAAATTATCCTGCTCAGCCAGCTTCTGAGCTTCTGCATGCATGGAAAAATCATTCGATGATGTAGAAGTTAAATAATCCATCTGATCCCCTCTGTTGATATTCAGGATTTGGCAAATAGGCCCCAGTCCGTGCGTAGCATACAAATTGCCGTCACGGTAGTTCTCCTTAAGTCTCCACATATCCTGATAGCCATTTTCCTTATTGAAATTCAAGGCCAACAAATCATGGATATAAGCTCCTTCCACGTGTACTACTTCACCAAAATAGCCTTCACGGGCCATTTTTAACGTCATCAATTCAAAGAAATCATAGCAGCAATTCTCCAGTTGCATGCAATGCTTCTTGGTGCGCTCAGAAGTCTCCACCAATTGCCAGCACTCTTCTACTGTAATAGCAATAGGCACTTCACAGGCTACATGCTTGCCTGCCTCCATGGCATAAACCGCCATTGGAGTATGCCATTCCCAAGGCGTGGCAATATAGATCAAATCCAAATCATCCCGGTCCATCATTTCCTTAAATGCATAAGCATTACCCGAATAACCATCTGGCTGGTGAGCTGTATTCTTCAACTGGGACTTTGCCTTCTCCACCCGCTCAGGAATCAAGTCGCAAAGTGACTTTATCTCTACATTCTCTATTTTACTTAATCTGTCAACAGCTCCGGGTCCCCTCATACCAAGTCCCACTACCCCAACCCGGACAGTATCGATTTTAGGAGCAGCAAAACCACTCATATTAAAAGACTGGATTCGATTTACTCCCTTTTTTGCTTGCAAAGGCAGGTTATCAAATTCATTGGCGAGGGCGCTCCCCGCTCCAAAAAGTCCCAAACCTACCAGACCGGTAGATTTCAGAAACGCTCTTCTCTGGTTATTTTTCATGGCTATGATCTATTGTCTTAGCTAATTAATAAAAAAATACAAGAAGCAGCGGTACCTTATAAATAAAATATGATTATCCTGAAGGATGCCGGTAGCTTTATTCTATTTGCTTTACTGGACAGGAGACCGAAGTGCCCCTAATGCCAGTGTTATGTTTAAGTGTAAAAAGTACTGGATAAACCTGTCAGGTTTTGCTATTAGAACCGTAACAATCTACTTATTTATCAAAAATCGATGGTGTAAACCTGACAGGTTTTGGTTAACACTGCACTAGTGTTTTTCGAATCCTTTAATGCTTTGACATTTTACAACTTCAAATCAGGGACAGTCTAGGTTTTACTAGGAAAACTAGGACTTATCTATTCTGAAAAGTGACATGACTCAACTAATCCACTACGAATCAGTCAGCTAAAAAATAATTACGCATCACCTGCTCAGCCATTTTTCCCTGCGGGGTAAAATCAGGCTCACGATGCTTCCCCTCAGGATACCATTTCCAGAAAAACACACCGGCCATCCAGCTCTTTTGCCATGCTGTTTCAAAAAACGCCTCATAGCAAAGTGCCTGCATTTCTTCAGAAAGTTCGGTTTCCTTCCGTTCATTTGGCCAAACCCAAGGCTCAATAGCTGCGTCCACCGTGTTGCAGTAGCCAATCTCAGTAAATATCACCGGCTTTTTGCTCTCGGAGACTAGTTTTTCGATTTTTGATAGATGCTTTTTCCAGCCAGCTTTGAGATCAGAAAGCTTGGGATCAGCCTTTGAAGAGAGAGGAAAATATGCCTGAATTCCAATGTAATCCAGTGCATCCCAAAATTTCACATGCTCAAATTCAGTAAAATTTGCCGCGTAGATCAACTTACCGGAATAGACTTTTCGGATTTCCGCAATCACTCTTCTCCAGTCTGCTTCACGCGCGGAGGTCAATTCCAGTTCAGTGCCCACACAGAGCATGGGAATCTGGTGCTCCTCTGCCATTTTAGCATAATCCAAAATAAAGCCCCCGTAATTCTCAAACCAAAGCAGCCAATCCTTCTCGCTTTTCATGGCTATCTCACCCGGCCAACTCCCGCGAACCCATAGGTGCGGTTTGAGCATATTCATGATCCCGTGCCGGGCAGAAGAATCAAACGTTGCCTTAATTCCATCTGAAGATTCTCCCCACCATTTGTTTTCATTATGCATCTCCCAGCGGATCTCAGGAGTATTCTTTTCATTCTGCCAGCCAAAAGGCGTTTGGGAAATTGCATCGGCTCCTGTTGCCTTCAATGCCTCCAATTCCGGTCCCAAAAGTGGCGACCGGCTTCCCACCCAGCATACGCCTTTCCATTTTTCAGAGGTGGTGATTAAATCAGATTGCAAAGAAAAAACTGCCCATAAACCCAGTCCCAGTATAACCGGAACTGAGCTCAGCAGATAATTCCTTGGCCGACTGCTTTTCATTTTGCGAGCATAGTCTGAATAATGATCTCCTCCTGAAGCGTGCGATGCACAGGGCATTTATTGGATATTTCCAATAATTTCTGCCTTTGCTCTGCATCCAACTCGCCTTCGATTTCTATTATCCGGGTAAATTGACTGACTTTTGCAGTGTTTTCTTCAGGATGGGCACTGTCAGACAAATGAACTTTCTCATGGTTCAGAAAAACAGAAACTTCCTTCAAAGGCCATTTTTTCCGCTCTGCATACATTTTTAGCGTCATTGCAGTACAACTTCCAAGTGAAGCCATGAGCAAGTCATAGGGATTAGGTCCCAAGTCCGCTCCACCTAAGTCCTGAGGCTCGTCAGCGATCAAGTGATGATTTGGTGTCATCACTTCCGTTGTATATTTCTCTCCCGATAACCTTACAAAAACCTGATTTCCTTGGGTATCATTAGACTGTTTTTCCTCATTTATTACCACATAGCGCTTGCTCCAACTTCCGATCACTTCGGCGATGTATTCACTGTCTTTGGGATCAGATACCAAATGATTGGCACCGTCCAGTGATATAAAGCTTTTCGGATGAAAAGCCGCACTGTAAATCTCCGCAGCATTACTGATTTCCACGATTTCATCCTGGGGAGAATGCATGATAAGTAGAGACTTCTTCAGCTTTTTCAGAAAAGTAGCCAAGGGTTTCTGCTCCAAATCATCCACAAAGCTCTTGCTGATATGAAATGGACGGCCGCCAATTTTAACTTTTGCACTTCCGCTTTTCTCTATTTCCTCAATACTATCCACGAACAAATGGCGGACATGCGCAGGGAATGCAGGCGCAGCAATAGTCACAACGGCTTCTACTTCACTTATCTCAGCTGCCGCATATAACACCGCTGCACCTCCAAGTGAATGGCCGATGAGCATTTTGGGAGATTGATATTCTCTGGCCAGGAAATCGGCCGCGTCCAGCAAATCACTCACATTACCCGTAAAAGTTGAGTCTGCAAATTCCCCTTCACTCATCCCAAGCCCTGTGAAATCGAAGCTTAATGCAGCTATTCCATTTTGGGAAAGTGCAGTACAAATTCGGGTGACGGTCGAGAAGTTTTTTGAGCAGGTGAAACAATGCGCGAAAAGTGCAAAAAAATGTGGCTTTTGATCAGCAGGCAGATAGAGGTGAGCTGCCAGTTCATGGCCATTTCTATTGGTAAATGTCAGTCGTTTTGGGTTCATTTTTGATTACTTATTTCAACGGTTCAACCTTAATATTCTCCAAATTTATCTCTGAAAGTAACTCTAACTCACCGGATTCGTAAAGCTTCTGCATCTTTTCTACCGACACAGTCTCATCTTCCGGCATGAAATTCAGGTAATTTTGAAATCTAATTCCACCCACCTCCTGCACAGCACTCACTTCCCGCATTCTCACTCCTCCTCCATCGGTATGGTAGCTATAGGCCATGTAATCCACGGTCGAATCATCGGTACTAATCCAATACAGAAACTCATCGTCAAAGTCTTCTCCACCACCTTCCTCAGCAAACGTCACTTTGATCAAGTCGTATTTCTTACCCTTAATTTCTGTTTTGCCCAGGGAAGTTTTGAAAACAGAAGGATCATTAAGTCCATACGGAAGAAAAGCAAAATAAGCCACCGAATTGACCGAGCGGGAGTATTTACCAATCCATTCTTCAGAAAGTGTATCGATTTTCGCACCATTTACAGTTCGCACAAAACCGTCATTGTTCAGCACATCTATCACCTTCCCGGTGGAATCTGAAAATTCGCGGATATATTCGTATCGATCAGCTGTCTTGAAAATAGTGTAGTGAATATCCCTAAAATCAAACTCAATTTTCGAATTGGAATAAGCTTCTCCGCCATGGGCACTGATAGCTTTGTCCACGATTTTCTCAGCTTCCGTCCTAGACTTACAAGAAATTACAGCTAAGCCAAGCAGAAAGACAAAATGGTATTTCAGATTCATTATCCTGATTTTCAAAAGGTAAAAGTTCTATTATTCTAAAGTAACCTGATAATCGGAGTATAAGTATTCCGCCCGCAAAAACAGCTTCTTGCCTGTATCATCAGTTCTGTAACTTTTCTGCACTTTTGGCAATAACAAGCCGGTGGAATCATCGTAAGAGGTATTTTCGATCAAGGCCTTATGGTCTTTGGTATGAAGTTCATTGGCTAGAATTTGATCCGAAACCTGATCAAAATAAAACCACCGAACATCTGAATTTACACCAAAATCCACCCGAACAGATTCCGCCTTTTTACCATCCTCCAATGTCTTCTGTCCCTCATAACTCAACCAAGTATTCTCATCCATCAGGTTCCAAGGCTGCGCAAAAGCAAAATAGGCAGCATTGATTTCTGATTTTTTAGCTTTCAAAAATCCTTCATTCTGAATCGTATTCTCCCCCATTTGGTAACTCATTTTACTTCCGTTGAAATTGGCAACATGAAGAACGCTGTCTTTCTCCCAAGACATTTTCCCTTCGTAATAAGGTTTCAGCCGAAATTCCAACCAATGCTCGGACTCACTTTCCACTGTGCCATTTTCATCCAGTATGCGTGTACTTCTCTTGAACTTGACACTTGCCACATCCTTCCATTTTTTGGAAAGCTCATGCGCTTTGATTGACTTTTCGATAAGTTCCTCAGCTTGCTTTTCAGGGCTTGGAGTACAGGAAAATATCAAAAAAGGTAAAATGAAAGAAAGTAGAGTTTTATAGTTCATGTAATGGAGATTATCAATAATAGAGCCGATAAAGCTTGGCTAGCTTTGATTTATTACTCAATTTCAAAGTGATTTAACCATTCTTTTTCAGTTCGAAAATTCCCTTCGGAATCTTTATCCATAAATAGCGCATTTTGGTTTTTGTCAATTAAAAGCGTGTCTGGAATAAAATTATTATCGTAAGGCTTTCTACTGAATATTACTAGTTCATTATCAATCCTATATTTTCCACGATGAATCTCTGAAAACCCAAAAAAGCCACTGACATGATTTTCCACATTTCCATTTTCTCTAAAAATTAAGCGATAATGAAAAAGGTCGTCCTTTAAAATCGCAGTCAACATTCTTTCAGATTTAAAAAATTCGGAGTGATGCAAATTGAAACCCAAAATCACCAGAAGAACTATTCCATGAGCTGTAAGTTTTACTTTGCTTATTCCCTTTCCCCTTCTAATTAGGGAAATTAAAGTATCCAAAAATGAGAAAACATATAGAATAAGTATTGATGCAATTATTACCCCATAAGAAAGCATCCATATAATCATCCCTCCATAGAAGTCAGTGACAATCCAACCAATTAATCCTACGGCTGAAATTATTGCTACAATGTCATATCCTGAAATTTTTCTTTGTGTCTTTTCAGCTACCATTCGATAGTTTATTCAAATTGTCCATATTCCTGAAATAATCCCAATAAACCGCTAGGAACAGTAATGTATATTCACTGAAAAGGAAAATTGGTTTTTCCTGATAAGTAGGATCACCATACGCTTGGTACGAGAATATCACTGCAAAAGTCCAAATAAGGAAGGCTTTTTTATCTGTGAATAAGCTCAAGCCAAACGCCGGAATCAGATACCAGGGATGGACGACCGGCTGCAAAACCAGGTAAATCAAATAAATCAACACCCAAAGATCCACAAGCTGCAAGAGATTTTGAGGTTTCTTTTTCCAAGTGACATAGAGGATTCCAATCAAGGCGACCCCGCTTAGAATGGGAGTCAGTTCCCCGATGATGTTATAACCCTTCACCCAAAAGCCTATTTCCCGAAGCAGGTAATAGATTGATGCATTAAATTCAAATTTGCCTTGATAGAGTTTCAGACTTTGAAAGAAATGGATCCAGGAATTATCTATCAGAAGCCAAATAAATCCGGCGATAACAGCAATCCCCGATCCAATCCAAAAAAGGTTGGATCTTCCGGTTTTCGCAAATGAAAAGAAAGTAGGAACCAGCATCAAAGGCAACAACTTCATCCCAATCGAAAGCCCCCAAAATCCTCCCGACAAGCCACTTCTATTTTTGTTTAACGCATACAGCGAAGCAAGCAAAAGAAGCAGCACCAACCCTTCAAAATGAAGATTTCCGGTAATTTCCAGGATGACCAGCGGATTCAACCAATACAAAATAAACCTATTCGCAGGGAATCCGAAATGATCAAAAAGCTTGAGTAAAAGGAAGAAAACACCAATTTCTCCCAAAATCAGAATGATTCTGATAATCACAATACCTGATCCTTGATTCAGATTTCCGCCCCAGGCAGCAACATAGAATATCACCTGATTCAAGGGCGGATACACCGAAAAATATTGAGGGGAATTCATTCCTTCAAAAAGATTTTCCAGATAGCTATTCAGACTTTCGGGATGATTCTGAAGCCATTCTTCGGGTGTTTCTAAATAGGGATTTTCACTCATCTTCACCAGCTCTCCATCCCAGAGAAAACGTGAGTAATCATCCGACCAATTGGGAATTGAAGGCAATAAGGCATATCTAAAAAGTAATCCTGCAACAAAAACCCAACCCCATTTTGGCTTTATGCTCAAAAAATAAATACCGATCATCCCTCCAAAAAGCAATGTAAAAACTAAAAGAGTTTGCCAAAAATTTTCTCTGGGAATGAAATAGCCTAAAAAGATAAATCCTGCTGTCATCAGCAGAACAATCAAAAGGATAAGCAGCCGTCTAGCCGGATTCCTCAAAGCCCTAAGCTTTTGCGAACCGATTCATCCTGAAGTCGATTTTTTTTCCAATAGTCCAGCATTTGGGCACTTTTACGAACTGCAGAAGTCACCTCTTCCGTGCCATCTCCCTTCGTCTGTGTTTCTTGCCAAGACATGATTTCATATGGAAAAGCATCCACATAACTGATCAGCAATTTTCTTCCGATTTCTTCATAAATCACTTCCACTTCGGCTTGATCCGAACCTGTCTTTCTCTTGGAAATCACCACACTTTCAGCATTTAGAGGATGATGGGAGAAACGATTATAAATCAAACTTGGAATTAACTTCATATGACCAGTTGGTACCAAATCGGGGTTAAGCCTGATCAGATTGAAAATCTCATCTTCAGAATTAGCACTTATTGACAGTTCCTGATCCCCTTCCGACTCGAAATACGAAAATAATTTGGCTTGATACTTATTGTTTTTCCAGTTGAGCTGCGTAAAAGACTGACCGCACCACTCTGTGACTGAAGCTGTGATTTTTGGAGAACTCAGATCATCGTACACCGGAGTGAAAACCGAGAGCATCGTGTGGTAAGGATAAACCCCTGTCACAAACTCACGGGTCATATTCAATTTCATCACCTTCATCCCGCCTTTTCCCGCGGCAGCAGGATCGTCAAGTTTGACCTGCTTTCTTTTCGAAAAATCCTCGGTCACAAAAATCATCACTGCCTCACCTTCCCGCTCCTCTCCATAGCGCATTTGCTTTAGCTCAAAGACATTGATCTCCGCTTTACCCTGATACCAGCGAGATGCAAACTTCTCCTCATCAATAGCTTTTCTTCCTGTGGAATTGCAGGAAGTGATCAGAAATAAAAGCAAAACAAGGATGAACAAATTTCTCATAGGTTTAAAATTACAAAAATCCACTCTTCTCCGATCTTCTTGATTCTAATATCTTGCTACTTGATTCTAACGTAAGAGATTGCTTCTTCGCTCCTGCCTCGCTTATCGCAATGACGAATCATGGCTCTTGCTTCTTGACTCTTGTCCTATCAGTTACTCTATAAAATCCCCCTTGCCCCCTTTACCCAAGTTTATTTTTCCAAACCAACTAATCAATCCAAGGGGGAGTTCTCAGCTTTTGTCACTAGACTCCCGTCTCTTGCTACTTGCTACTTGATTCTAACGTAAGAGATTGCTTCTTCGCTCCTACCTCGCTTATCGCAATGACGAATCATAGCTCTTGTTTCTTGATACTAGCTTCTTGCTACCAGCTACTTTCTATAAATCCCCCTTGCCCCCTTTACCCGAATTTATTTTTCCAAACCAAGTCATTAATCCAAGGGGGAGTTCGCAGGTTTTGTCACTAGACTCCCGTCTCTTGCTACTTGCTACTTGATTCTAACGTAAGAGATTGCTTCTTCACTCCTGCCTCGCTTATCGCAATGACGAATCATGGCTCTTACTTCTTGATTCTTGTCCTATCAGTTACTCTATAAAATCCCCCTTGCCCCCTTTACACAAGTTTATTTTTCCAAACCAACTGACTCGTCCTAAAAATAGTTTACAGGTTATCGTTTAAATCCAGGTACTGATTGACTGTTTCTGCTAGTCCTTTTATTGGTTTACAAGTGTACGG
>NZ_JAVDWS010000015.1:0-148997 GCF_031457395.1 Algoriphagus sp. 4150 | reverse complement strand
AAATACGTTGGGGCTTTAGTTGAAATCCTTTTTTCATCTTAATTGGTTTTTTGTCCCAACAAAATGTGTCAACTTTATTCAGGGAGTATCACCTTGACGCTAGTGTTTTCCGAATCCTATGATCACAAACGGAGATAAAAGAAGCATCATAATCTTATAAATAAAAGGATCAGCGATAATCAGCGAATTTTTCTGCGGTGATCTGCGGGAAACACCCGACTTTCAGAAAAAAGCAACTTAAGATTTGGCAAACATTAGAATTGAGCCCACTTCTGTCTTCCAGCTTTTAAAACACCAGCAATCCATGTTCTCTTAATATTTCCCAAACCTCAGATTCCAGCAGTTCCTCAAAGTCTCCAAATCCCGATTCATAGCTCTCACGGATAGGTTTCAGCGTATTGAGTTTTTGTCCATATCCCACAGTCAACAGCATTTCATATACCCATTGCCCCAAATCAAGGGGCAGCTCCATTGCAAAATCTTCCTTTTTACCTGAGAAAATCAATTCGGAAAGATCATCTTCCCCGAAAACCTGCAACTCCGGCTGAGCTCCAATCCACAGGATTCTATTTCGATCTTTACATTCCGGAGTAGGCTCGTTTCTAATTTCATTCGCAATAAAATTCTTCGGAATTGTAGTCTTCGGAACCTTCGAATCAAACCATTCCTGAAGCGGCACGTCAAAACATACCCCGTGCATGTAATTAAAAAGAGATTTGCGAAGTCCTTCACCAAATAGCTCGTGGTTGGCTCCCGTGGGATCATCGTGCGGGAGGTCATTGTTTGCGAAAGTACCTTCCGTAGGCATCAAGTTGATCGCTCCATACGCTTTTGGATCAAGACCGACCGGACTATGTGCCGTCATGGCAAAGCGGTGCCAAAAACCGGACTGGATCACCCCGGCTTGGATCAGCTGTCTCACCATTTCCAGAGAATCGATCGTCTCTTGTGCAGTCTGGGTAGGAAAACCATACATCAAATATGCATGAACCATGATTCCCGCTTGGGTAAAATGATTGGTCACCTGAGCCACCTGAGACACAGTCACTCCTTTTTTGATCAATGCCAACAAGCGGTCTGAAGCCACTTCCAAACCTCCGGAAACGGCAATGCATCCGGATGCTCTTAGCAAGCGACAGAGATCAGCGGTAAAGCTGCTTTCAAACCTGATATTGGTCCACCAAGTCACCGAAAGCTGTCTGCGCAATATCTCAATGGCTAGGTCCCGCATCAGCGCAGGCGGAGCAGCTTCATCGACAAAATGGAATCCATTTTGTCCGGTTTGAGCCATGATTTCTTCTATTCGGTCGCATAGAATTGATGCAGTAATCGGCTCATATCTTCCGATATAATCTAGAGATACATCGCAAAAAGTACATTTACCCCAATAGCACCCATGTGCCAACGTCATCTTATTCCAGCGACCATCCGACCAAAGTCTGTGCATGGGATTGGCCACTTCGATGACAGAAAGATAATCCCGGATGAGCAAATCACTGTAATCAGGAGTACCTACTTCACGCTGAGGAACATCTTTGGCAGAATTGCTATTGCAGTAAGTTACTTTCCCGTCAATACGGGCAAAAGTCCTTTTCAGCTCCCCAACGGGTATTTTCCCATCCAGATGATCTAATAGTAAGCGAATGGGCGCTTCTCCATCATCCAGCACAATAAAGTCTATGTAATCAAAAACCCTTGGTTCTTTCAGCGAGCGTAATTCGGTATTTGGATAACCTCCACCCATCCAGAGGACAAGTTCAGGATGGTGCTCCTTGAGGTATTGACCACATTTGAAAGCTCCATACAGATTGCCTGGAAAAGGGACTGAAAAAGCCACGGAAGTGGGTTGATACTTCTGAATCTTCTGCTCGAGCAACTCCCACAGCAACTCATCAATCAATCCCGACTCCTGATGCAACGCTTCCTGCATCTCGTCAAATGAATTGGCGGACATTCCCAGCCGCTCTGCATATCTGCTAAAGCCAAAATGCGGATCAATCTGCTCTGTGATCAGATCTGCCAAGTCCTCCAGATACAACGTGGCAAAATACCGTGCCTTATCACGGATTCCCAGCGTTCCAAACGCCCACTCCAGGTCATCCAACTGCTCAAATCTACTTGCTTCCGGCAGGTAATCCCCTTCGGCAATTCGGTAGGCAAGTGTCGGGTTTTTATCCTGCAAAAATGCGATTACGGGATCTATACTTTGTAAATAATTGGCTTTCAGCCGTACCATTCTGGCAGAATTTTCGGATAGTTCAGTTTGATCTGCCTCAATCTGCCCGAAGATTTTATTTAATCCGGATTTTGAAAAAAGCTGCAAAATCACCTCAATTCCCAGGTCCACCTGATTTGATGCGACACCAATTTGATTGAGGTAACCTTTCAAATAGGCAGTCGCCGGATAAGGGGTATTCAGCTGGGTAAAAGGCGGAGTGATAAAGAGAACTTTTGAGGCCAAGATGCAAGAGAAGTGATTTGAGCCTGCAAGTTCGGAAGAATATAAGGAAGTTGGAAGCGGGATCGGTTTTCGGTTGTCAGTTCTCTGTTGCCGGTTCTTGGCTCTCGGTTCTCGGTTCTAATGTCTTATGTCTAGCGTCTAATGTCTAAACATTTACACGAACGAATATATTTACTTCCGGCAAATCAGTAAATTACAGGAGAACCTACAAAACCAGAACCATGAAGGAATTAAGAAAAGAAGACATCAATCAGGAGGTTTTTGACCTGTACGATGCATATGCACACAATAAACTGGAAAGAAGACAATTTATAGAAAAGCTATCTGCCTATGCAGTAGGAGGTGTGACGGTCGCTGCGCTCATGAGTGCTATGATGCCAAATTATGACGATACCCGCACGATCAAATCCGACGATACCCGCTTGGCTTCGGATTACGTCACCTACGATTCTCCAAAAGGAGGCGGTAAAATCAAAGGACTTCTTTCCACTCCAACAGGTACCTCCGGCAAAGTCCCAGGAGTAGTAGTCGTTCATGAGAACCGTGGCTTAAATCCTTACATAGAAGATGTGGGAAGAAGAACGGCAGTGGCAGGATTTATCTCCTTGGCTCCGGATGCCCTAACCCCACTCGGTGGCTATCCGGGAAATGACGATGAAGGACGTACGATGCAAAGCAAAAGAGACAGAGATGAAATGTTAGAGGATTTTATCGCCGCTTATGAGTATTTGAAAGCACATCCGGATTGCAATGGGAAAATCGGGGTGGTAGGATTTTGCTTCGGGGGATGGATATCCAATATGATGGCCGTCCGCATCCCAACTTTAAATGCGGCGGTTCCCTTTTACGGTGGTCAGCCTTCTGCGGAGGAAGCAGCTCAAATCAAGTCCCCACTGATGCTTCATTTTGCTGCACTGGACGAGCGGGTAAATGCCGGTTGGCCAGCCTACGAGAAAGCCCTGAAGGAAAGCGGAGTAGAATACCAGGCATTTATGTATCCAGATGTCAATCATGGTTTTCACAATAACACTACTCCAAGATACGATGAAGCTGCTGCAACGCTGGCTTGGGACAGGACGGTTGGGTTTTTTAAGGAGAAACTACTTTAAAGAATTACATGCTAACTTTTGAAAAAACTTTATGGAATTAAGCAAATTAATAGATACGTCGAATAAAGAAAGTATTGGAAAGCACTACCTATCGAAGGGGGTAAGTTTTGCAATAAAAAAAGAATTTGGAAAATCATACGAATTCTTCAAAGAAGGAATAGACCTTTTAACATGTGACTGTCCCAGAGGCGGCTGGCTGGATCCTTATAAAAATGTAGGAAAAGCATTATTTGA
Organism: Algoriphagus sp. 4150; assembly: GCF_031457395.1. Taxonomy (NCBI): domain Bacteria; kingdom Pseudomonadati; phylum Bacteroidota; class Cytophagia; order Cytophagales; family Cyclobacteriaceae; genus Algoriphagus; species Algoriphagus sp. 4150. The sequence continues at coordinate 145,193 of NZ_JAVDWS010000015.1, read as the reverse complement.
TGACTTGAACATTCGACACGAAAGCCATTTGGAATATTATTTCGTAAAAGCTTATATATTGAGTTATGAAAATGACTTAAAGGAATTATACTTATCACTTGATGCCATAGACAGATATTTAGAAAATAAAAATGATGGATATGGACAATATGTTAAAGGAAAAATCTTACTCGCATTAGAAAAGCCTCAAGAAGCAATAAATTGTTTTAATAATGCTTATTCATTCACTAACCACCATATTCTACAATATCGAATTGGCCGAACCAAAGAGCAATTTTTAGAAGAATACGGCCTTGGGGATTTATTCCTTTCATTCCTAAATAACAATACTAGTGTTTGTTGCGCAAGAAACCTTAAAGAATACTCAAAAAGAAAGGGAATCATATTAGAAAATAATGACGACCCAAACAATATGCTAATTAATGCTTTTCTTATTGAAGAGGATGAATGGGATTTTCAATATTTTTTTGAAGAATTAATAGAAGACCGACTTGGAAATAATCTTTCTCCGTATGATAAAAGTAATACAATTATTTTCTCTTATATTAAATGGATTATAGCTAATTCTGATTGTTTTCTAGAAGAAGATTTGGGCGATAGTGAAGCTGATTATGATGACTATAGATATAACCACCCGTATAGTAGTTCACATAGTAACCCATACTATAATGATTCATTAGATATGGATCAGCAAAGTCCAGAATTCTGGGATAACTTATAAATCTCACATTTTGTAATTAATATATAAATATTGAGGTTATTTGAACTAATAAAAAAAACAATTGAATGAAAGAAGAAACAAATAGCCGAGTTTTACAAAATAGAATTTCCAATCTTTTTGGAACGGGAGAATTTGGCGAATTCAGAGATTATTTATACTTAATGGAATCTCTATTTACTCAAGAGAAAGAGAAAGCGCAACAATCATTTAACATTAATTATCTTGAGGAGGAAGCTAAAAGTGCTGGTGAAGACCATAGAGACTATTTAAATTTTTTAATGAGCGAAAAACATAGAGAGATCTCATTAATTTCATATGACTTTCCTAATGGGTTTAGAGCATCCTTTCTAACTCAACTATTTTCCTTTCTTGAATTTGAGCTGAAAAATATTTGCTATTACCACTCTACAAAAAATGGTTTAGACTTTTCAATAAATCACGTAAATAGTGGGTCGGAATTTGATAAAATTAAAACATATTTAACCAAAAAAGCAAAGATAGAACTTAATAAGCTGAATTCAGAATGGGAATTTATTAAAAATATTAAGCTGGTTAGAAACTTACTTATTCATCATCAAGGATTAATATCAGATCAAAATCAAAATTTCACTAAAATACGCAAATTTGCAGAGAACAACAGCCTAACATTCACTAAATACAATCAATCCGAAAATCAAATAACATATATACTAATATTACCGGATAGAAAAATTTTAGAAAACACAATTTTAGTATTTAAGCAATTCATATTTGAATTAATTAAATTCTTGGAAATATAAATACAAAATTTATAATTTGGCTATTCACAAATTTCATTTTTAAATTCCTTATAATTGTAATTCCCCATTTCTTCAACTTTACTCATATCCTCACAAGCACCCCTATGATCATTTGACAAGTATTTAGCTTGTGCCCTTAAGGCATATTGATCGCTGTTTGACGGGGCTAATTTTATTGACTTATTTATATCTTCTATTGTCTTTTCATATTCCTCGATGGCCAAATATGAAATTGCTCTGTTTAAATAGACCTTAAAATCTGAGTTTTTTATCACAAGGGCATTTGTATAGTGTTTTATTGCTTTTTCGTGATCATTTTCTTTAGCGTATATAATTCCAAGGTGAAAATTTACATTTTCATTTAAATGAACCAATTCAAAAGATTTTTCAAAATGCATTTTAGATTCCTGTAATTTACTTTTACTATAGCTTATAGCTCCTAATCCCTCATGGATTTCATCTAAATAGTGTACTTCTTTATTCGATTCAAGTGCTTTATTATAAAACATTTCAGCCGAATCCAATTTTCCTATTTTGACATAAATACTCCCCAAACTACCTAATACTTGGCTATTATTTCCATAATTTTTTAATGCTTCTTTTAAGACATGGACAGAACTAGCTGTATCCTTATTTTCAAAATTAAAAATTGATGATTCTATTAACAATTCAGTATTTTTTGAATCTATAGAAAACCCTAAATCAAGATATATTTTTGCTGAATCAAAATTCCCTTTTAGTAAATAATAATTTCTTGCAATCCTAATATATGGTTTTATTTGGTCTGGATTAAGGTGCAAAGATTTTTTAAAGTGAAATATAGCACTATCAGGCAAATTCAAATTTTCAAAAGATATACCATAAAGATATAACTCCTCCGAGTCCTTCTTGGCTTTTATGTTTTTCTGAAGTATACTGAATGCCAAATTGTAGTTCCTTTGGTTAGTAGCTTCAAAAAATTCCTTTTCATAATTTGGAGAGGTATTATCTTTAGGCTTTAACCATGCTAAATAGAACCACAAAATAAATATTGTTGAAAAAATACTGTATTTAATGATTTTTGATTTCATATATAGTTTCAAATATGATGAAAGAATTAAATTCACGTAGAGTCTTCGAGAATTTGGCACTCTATCTTTTTTCTCCGGTAAGGCAAATAATTAAGAGCCCGTTATTTTTTTCTTGCTTGTCATCGTTCTAAAGATAGGAATTTCTTTCAAATCACTGGATTCCCTCCCAAGCATAATATTCTGGTTAGATATTTTCTGAAACGGCAGAATTCCTACCTTGTCGAAAAACAAATTTTTATGAACCTAGAATTTAAATCATACTACGAAATACCTTTCGGTAAAGAAACAAAATTCCTCGAATTTTCCACCTCATTTCTAAGGGTGAAGGATAGAGCTGAAGACATTTCGGATAAACAAGGTTTGCGTTTGAATTTTGAAGATGCGTCCAAAAATGCCAAAGCAAATAACTCTCTCCTTAAATCTAAACAATTCGAATGGAAGGGATATCATGCCTCATTGATCCATGATCCCTCTAAAAACCAATTTTGGCTGGAATTAACCTTAAATCAAGAAGTTAATTTTGAGTTTTAAAATCCTCCGCTGAGCATTAGCTAGGCGTGAGTTTGTAACTACGTCTTATTATCAAAAAAAAGCTAGATCAACAGAAAACCACTTTTCTTATTTCTCCATCATCTTCTTCAGCAACTCCACCTTTTCCCGCTCGGATTCCAGAAGTCGCTCATAAAGCTTTTTGTTTTCTTCAAGTGCCTCCACCCATTTATCAATGGGATTAAAAACTAAACTGCAATGATTGTTTATGGATCCAGCATTATCATGGAGTGTACTTGAAATAATGTTTATAGCTGCCTCTTCTGTAAAGCTCCTTATCGCATCCGCTGGAACCTTTAAAATCTCAGCTACCTGACGCAAGAGCTCCTCCTCCACTTCTTCCTTTTGCTCCAGCAGACTGATTTTCTTCTGAGACCAGTCAGGCCCGAGTTCGAAGGCGAGCGATTCCTGCTTAATGCCCATCATCTCACGAAAACGCTTGATATTCCTGCCGTGGTGGATTTTTTCGTTCATAGTCTGAAGTATTAGAAGGGGAAATTAGCAAAATCTGCCCAAAGTGTTTAGACTAATTTATTCCTTAGGGATGAGATCAGCAAGGAAATGACTGTATTACATGATAAAACCAGACAAAAGGTGTCGGGATAAGTGATGCCTGATTGAGCGTTTGGCTGCTTACAGGGCAGGAGAATAACTTAGGTTGCTCATGGTGTACTATTGATATCTGTGATGCCCAAGGTAGTCAGACCTACGGCATTATTTTGGAAATTACCCCCCCCTGACCGTAAACCAAGTGTTGAGCTAAGCGTTTGTAACTACGCTTTCCTATTCTAATCAATTTAATATTGATCTTGATATTTGGGAGGACGGGGCGCTAATAGTTCAACCCTCCCGAAATCGCTTCACTCATCGGGACTATCGCTTCAGGGTTGTCATTTCCTATTCAAAGCTCCTCTTATACACAGCTTGCACCCATGGTTATTGAGAAGTTTGATCCCCACCACGGCGGGCAAGCATTTCAGGATCATTTTCGGAAATCATTTGTAAATTAAATGCTACTAAAAACCTGACCACAAAGTGGTCGAACCTTTCAATAACCGCGGGTGAAACCCGTGGACAAACCTATGCTCGCAAGATTCCATACGACCCCGGAGGGTGTCGAACTTTCGGTTAATCCCGAATTTCTCCGCCCAAGTGAGTGTCTCCACTCACTTACTTATTGGTTATTTCAAAGCATAAATTAAATGGCTTGAAGAAGGTTGTGAGTGAGGACACTCACAACGGCGATAAAAAGGCAATAAAAAGTTGTGAGGAGGACACGCACAACGGTGAAATAATTTCCGAATACTCTATCAAGTGATCTGTGAAGACACAGACCACGCGGCAGCAAAATACCAAAAGTACAAATTCCGGATTTTCAACTCTCCAATTCCCAACCTCGGCTTATTAATTGCTAGCTTTAGGACAACGACATTACATTTTTATATGCTAGATAATAAATTCAATATTGCCGTCCTGATCGACGGGGACAATGCACAAGCAAAACTAATCAAGGAGATCCTGGAAGAAGTCTCCAAATACGGCAAAGCCACCATCCGTAGAATATACGGGGACTGGACCACTCCCCATATGAACAGCTGGAAGGAAATGATCAACCTTCACTCTTTCAGTCCCATCCAGAAATTCTCTTACACTACCGGCAAAAATTCCACGGACAGCTCGATGATCATCGATGCAATGGATATACTCCACAGCAAAAGTGTGGATGGTTTTTGTATCGTTTCCTCGGATTCTGACTACACAGGTTTGGCAAAAAGAATCCGTGAAGAAGGCTTGTTTGTGATGGGAATAGGCCGTAGAATCACTCCAAAAGCCTTTGTACAATCCTGCGAGATTTTCACTTATGCTGAGAATCTTTTGCCCGAGGAAAAGCCGAAAACCACTTCGAAGAAAGTGGATAAATCCCAGGTCAGTACTACCCGGAAAAATGTGGTTTTGGTGGAAGAAGTCAAGGCAGAACAGCCGGAAAAGGAAAACGCAGAGCTGGATCTGAGCATAATAGACAAGGCCTTTGAAATATCCTCAGATGAAGAAGAGGAAATCCACATCGCAAAAATCGGGGCTTCACTGCGAAAGATAGATCCAAGTTTTGACCCAAGGTCGTATGGATTCAGAAATCTGACAGAGCTTTTTAGAAGCTTGAAAAAATACCAGGTAATGAAAAATGAAGTAAATGGGCTGAATTATCCACTGGTTAAATTGAAATAATCAGGAAAATGGATGTCGGGTTACGGGTGATAGATGTAGACTCCATCATAAAATTTAGCCAATTATTGAATGTTTTTGATAGTAAAGAAACAAAAACAATATAGAGAATAGTTAATACTAACATTAAAGGCACATCGGTCTACCTCGCTGGGGCGGGTCTGCCTCCAGGCAAACCAAAGAGAATTAGGCTACTGGCATCGTTGAGGATTATCATAATTAAGTAATATGGGACTGAAAGTCATTATTACAGGAACAACAGGAATGGTAGGCGAAGGCGTTATGCAGCGCTGTTTGGAAAATCCAATCATCGAAAAGGTTGTCGCGATCAGCCGAAAACCTAATGGTCATCAGCATCCCAAACTGCAAGAGATTATCCACTCGGATTTCTCCGATCTTGATGCTATAGAAAGTCAACTGGTAAATTTTGACGCCTGCTTTTTCTGTGCTGGAATTTCATCTGTAGGGATCAGTAAAGAGCAATACGAAAAGATCACGTATGACTTGACATTGAGCTTTGCAGCCACTTTAGCGAAGCTCAATCCTCAGATGACTTTTACTTATGTGTCTGGACAAGGAACAGACAGTTCAGAAAAGGGAAAAAGCCATTGGGCTCGGGTGAAAGGAAAAACCGAGAATGAGCTAAAGAAGCTGCCTTTCCAGCAGGTTTTTGCATACCGCCCCGGGATAATGAAACCTATGGATGGAGCGAAACATGTGCTTCCCTGGTATAAATATTTTGCATGGATGTATCCTATCGGAAGGAAGTTCTATCCAAATGGATTCAATACTCTGGCGGAAGTGGCAGACTCAATGGTATATGTCAGCTCTTCGGGTTATAAGAAATTTATCCTTGAAGGAAAAGAAATTACAGAAACTGCAAATCTCCTCCGCTAGGCCAACTAGCAAATACAATTATTCCAACTCCTCCAGCCTAAACACTTCAAAACTCATCAAGTCCTCCTTATTCGCAGGATTGTCAGGATGACTGATAGAAATATATAATCCTTCCTTGCCCACAAAGGAATTTCCGGGATAATAGGTATTATCGGGCATCAGTGTTTCTCCCAAGATATTTAAGTCCTTATCAAGTATCATCACGGCAAACTTCCGTGGGAATCTCCTCAATTGGTCTATTTCCTCTTCATTTTGTACATCTACTTTGGGAAATACAAAGCGATAAAATACGCCCCTAAATTCATCATACAAGATCCGCTCGTAGCGGTCAGACGCCAATACATATTTCATGGTTTCGAAGCGATCTGTACTACCGAAACTCTCGAAGCTTTCCTCCATGAATTGGCTTTTGGAATTTACAGTTTTCAGGAGGTTTCCCTGCAAATCTGTTACATAAAGATTATGATCAGCTACAAGCGAATAAACTAACCTGTCATCCGTAGCAGCCATACTGAAATCCAGAAGTTTTGCGCCGGAAGCATTATAATCCACCGGCCAGCTTATAGGCAAAAGATCCACTTCGGAATTCTTTAGATCAATACTATATCCGAATTTTTTGGATGACAATTCCTCCCCGGTAATTTCGCGCAGATTCCCTTCAAATTTTGCATTTACCAATAACTTATGCCCAATCAAAACGGGCTTATACGTGAAGTGAGCATTATGTAGAAAAGCACTTGTATAGCCTAAAGGAGGTTCATAGTTAAATTTGGCTTTAATATGTGCACTAGTATCCGTTAGATGAAGATTGTGCATAGGATACCCAAAAAGAAAAACACTATCCATACTATGCACATGAAAACCTTGGATAAAACCTACGCCCTCGGGCCCCTGCAGCTCAAAAACCATTCTCTTTTCCAGTGTCTTGGAGTCCAGATTGTAGAGTTGTATTTCATTGTTGGAAAAATTGAGGTTAAACAGCCATTCACTATTTTCATCCTGAAAAGCCACTAAGCCATCACTGACATTCGAAGTTTGACTGTCTATCTGCAATGATACCAGCTGCCCGTCAGACACTAGTTCCTGCGGAGTTGTGATTGAATCAGAGCCGCAGCTCAGCAAAAAGCACATTCCTACAATAAGCATACATGATATGACATGACATCTATCCATGTACCTAATTTAAGGGTTTCCGGTTATAGTAGGCTATATAATTATCTTGAGTTTCAAAAAATCCGGATGCTTCGATACTGAAAACTATTAGTTCACCCTAGCTTCCCAAATCCGCATAAAAAGCATATGAGCCATTCTTCTTGCATGTTCCTTGGCATAGTTTGCATTTTCTCCTTCGAAATACCGGTCAAGCGTCTCAAACCACAACTCCAACCAATATCCAAAATGCACCTGCTCTATGCTATTACCCACCTCCGCATCTACTGTTCTGTGCACTTTGACCGGGTTGAACTTACCTGCTCCCGGTCCGGTCTGTAGCAAGATCATCTCCCAAAAATCACTTAGGTGGATCAGATGCGTATCCCAATCTTTCACCACGCCATTGAAAATCGGCCCCAACGTCTCATGTTTGCGTACCTGATCATAAAATCTCCTAACCAGAAAATCTACCTCTTTGCGTGAGCTTATATCAAGCTTATCCATGACTAGTTTTTTAAAATAGGTGCCAAAACCTCCAATTTACCATCAATACTATCAGGAATCGGTAAGCCTAAAATCTTACAAATCATCGGGTACACATGCACGTTCTGAAAGGTTTCTATCCTAAGACCTGAATTAAACGCGGGGCCATTGGCATAGAATACTGCGTGCATTTCTTTGTACGCAGGACTAAACCCATGCTCTCCAAAAACAGTAGTCCCCAAGCTCTTTGCGCGCCTCTTAGTCAGAGTGACTGCCGGTCCTGTTGCCAAGTAGTAACCCATATCCGGAATGATCAGAATGTCTCCAATCCTATCTTTGTACATCAAATCCTGATAATTTTCCTTGTGATCTACGTCAGTGATATGGACAGGAAAACCGGCATTTTCAAGCGATTTGATCACCTTCCGTTTGTCCTTTTTATTTTCCAAATACACATGAGCCAAAGCTCCGTTATTGACAACACTCCCGGGAACATCCTTGGTCAGTATAGTAAGATTCAAGAAATTATCTACCGGAATATCCGTCATTCCATGATCCGAAACGATGATCACATTGATATCAAGATCATAACTTTTCAACCCTTCAAAAAGTGCCCCTAACTCATGATCCAGCTTCCTTAGTCTTGGCTCAAGCATAGCGTCGTTGGAAGGACCATATGCATGCCCTACATCATCCATATCAGAAAAATACAGGGTAATAAGTCTGGGGCGCTCAGCTTCCGGCAATTCCAGCCATTTGAACACCTCTGACACTCTAGTCATGTTGCTCACGCTTCCATCATACGGGTAATAATAGCTAGGCCGAATTCCCTGGATATCTGCTTCCGATCCTACGAAAAAATAACTCGCCGCAACCATGTCATTTTGCTCTGCAAGCACCCACAGAGGAGTCCCACCATACCAGCTCCCATCCTGCACCAGTTCCTTTTTGCCTATTCCGTAAGTCAGATCTTTTTCCGGATCGTAAAAAGAATTGTCCACCAGGCCATGATGCTCAGGCTTAAGGCCCGTAGCAATTGTATAGTGGTTGGGAAAAGTCTTACTGGGGAATGACGGCATCATGCTTTCTGCCTCCACTCCTTCCGCAATAAACCTTCTGAGATTTTCAGGCTGAAATCGATCTACATAATCATATCTAAACCCATCAAGTGAAATCAAAATCACTATGGGTTCCTTTGATTCAGCAGTTCCTTGGGAAAAAGCGAAAGTTGGAATTGTTACTAAAGACAATAACAGTAGGCAAAATCTTTTCATGTGATTATAATTGTTTTCTATTGGCCACTTGGAATCTCTCATGCGGGATAATCATTCCATTGTGTGATCCCGTAGGTATGGGACCATGCTCGATTTCATGGGGATAATATTTCCTCAAAAATACCGGCTGCATTCATGGCAAGCAATCCATCCGTCACTTATAATAGATTGGTAAACTTAAGGGCATATTCGGTTTTCGGCTTTTAGAAGTAAGCATAGCCCTTCTGGTTGGATCTATTCATGATCAGCAAAAAGATAGAGAAAAACTATCCGTTTTCTATCAGCTCAACTGTAAGCACTACTATTTCCCCGTGGGACACATTCCTTCTCACACAAACACATAATCAACTTCTTTACGTTTAACATTGAAATGGCATATGAATTGAACCCTTTAGCATATCAAACAAACAAGTAAGTATGAAAACGACCAACAAATTCCTAATGGCAGCGCTAGTCACCACTACCACATTGGGAGCCGTGAGCTGTAAATCAAGTAACACCGTGAAAGGTGGGGCTATCGGTGGAGCAGCAGGCGGAGCACTCGGGGGAGTCATCGCCGGAAAGAATAATACCGCTGTAGGAGTACTGCTCGGGTCTGTTATCGGTGGATCTGCAGGAGCAATTATCGGCCATCGAATGGATAAAGCCGCTGACGAACTTCAGAGGGATCTTGAAGGAGCAAATGTAGAGCGTGTAGGAGAAGGCATCAAAATCACATTCGACTCAGGTTTGATGTTTCCTGTAAACAAATCCGACTTGAGTGAGGCCTCAAAACAAAACTTGAAAGAATTAGCCGAAACATTGAAAAAATATGAGGAGACGAACATTCTTGTGGAAGGCCATACCGATAACACCGGCTCGGAAGAATACAATATGGAGCTTTCACGGAAGAGAGCTTATTCTGTAGAAGACTATTTGACAAGTCAGGGAATCGCCAAGAACCGGATGGAAATCACCGCTTATGGCGAGATGCAACCTACTGCCACCAATGATACCGAGGCGGGAAGACAGCAAAACCGAAGAGTGGAAGTCGCTATCTATGCGAATAAGAAAATGCAAAAAATGGCTGAAAAAGGCGAATTGGGAGGGAATTGATCCATAACCAGCCCTTTCTTTTAGATCTTAAGGCGACCGGATGGTCGCCTTTTCTTATGAAAATCAATTAAGTAGCATGAGCAACAGTTTCAACCCGCGGATTAGCCCAAACCTTTCGTCCAAAATCTAAATCAAACCGGAATTTTATTGAAAATCTATTTTCATCAAAAAATCAGTCTGAATCTCATCTCCAAAAGGGAATGGATGTGAGCTAAAAATACTCAACCCGTGTTTTTCGTAGAACTTGATGGCTCGCCTATTCTTCTCCCAAACGCCAAGCCAGAGATATTTTTTTCGATTCAGCTTCGCAAAATTGATGGTATGGGTAAGCAAGACCGTCCCCAGCCCCATGCCAATATACTCAGCAAGAAGGTATAGCCGGGCCACTTCCAAACTGGAATTATCCTGAAGTTCAGTTTGGGCAGGAACAAAATTCACTTTGGCATAGCCGGCAAGAACCCCATCCACTTCCAGGAGAAAAAAAACAGATGCCGGATTCTCCATTTCATCCACAAACTGTTCTTCTGTAAAAGCCTCTTCCAAATAAGCGTTTACATTTTCGATTTTATTTCCTTCTGTAAAAGCTTGGACAAAGGAGGTCCTAGCCATTTCCACCAAGGGACTCAGGTCAGCAAAATTGGCTTTTCTGATTAAATAAGACATGCGTTAATAATATGGTTCAGAATACCCGATCAGTAGGCATTTCAATTTGCGCACAAATCTAATTTGATTTTATCTTCTTTAGCTTCAAATCAACTCTTTTCCTCCAATAAATTAACTGGCGGTATCTTTACTTATCCATGCCTAAGTCTTACAAACATTTTGGAGTGTTGTAGCAAAACACCAAAATCTCATGAGGTAAACTAAGCAAGTTTGAATCATGACTTGATTACTGATTTACTCCCTATGCTAATTTTCCCACAGGCACAATCTTTATTTGTAAGCACAGCAGGGGCAGAGTATATTCACTTTCAATTGAGATAAAGTGGGGGAAATTTTCAAAAGTTTTCAATAATAAAATGGCTTCAGGAATATTTGCATTGCTAGACGATATCGCCACACTGATGGACGATGTGGCCGTGATGAGTAAAGTAGCTGCTAAGAAAACAGCCGGAATATTGGGTGATGATTTGGCTGTGAATGCTGAGAAAGCCTCGGGATTTGTCTCCGATCGGGAGATACCTGTGCTTTGGGCCATCACCAAAGGTTCTCTACTGAACAAAGCAATAATTCTCCCTTTTGCTTTTTTGCTCAGTGCTTTTGTTCCTACTGTAGTTACAATTATTTTGATACTCGGCGGGCTCTATCTCGCGTATGAGGGGGCAGAAAAAATCTACGAATATATCGTGCCTCATGAGCATACCAACACAGTGATAATAGATGAGAATGTTTCTGAAGAAGAATTACTTCGGCGCGAAAAAGAAAAAATAAAATCCGCTGTGGTAACTGATTTCATTTTATCCGTAGAGATTGTGATCATTGCTTTGGGTACTGTGGTGAACGAACCTATTCTGGAGCAAATCATAGTAGTATCTGTCATCGCTCTCTTAGCAACAGTAGGTGTATATGGAATAGTGGCCCTAATAGTACGCATGGACGAGTTTGGCTACAAGCTGATAGCAATGAATAAGCAAGAAGACAGCTTCTCAGACAAGGTTGGGCTACTGCTTGTAAATGCCCTTCCCAAAATAGTCAAAGCCATGGGATTGATAGGCACAATAGCCCTCCTACTGGTATCCGGAGGGATTTTCGTCCATAATCTAGATTTCTTCCATCACCTCTTCCCTTCCTTCCCCGCCATCATTACTGAGTTTTTGGTCGGCTTGGTCGTTGGTTTTATTGTATTTGCAATTGTTGAATTTGGAAAAAGGCTCTTTAAGAAAAAGGAGGGCGGCAATCACTAGTTACAGGTGTTTTAGTCAAGTATTACCCTCATGTTAAAGCACCTATGTGTATACATTAATTTTCTAAACACGGAACTTTCGGAAGACGATTGTGTTTAGTAATCATTGCTTTTGGCGAAAGCTGAAAACATCAAAACTAAACCAAGAAATCATGCAAGTATTAGAAAATTTGAATTGGCGATATGCTACCAAATCAATGAACGGAACTCCTGTTCCCCAAGAAAAAGTAGACTACATACTGGAAGCTGTCAGACTTACTGCGTCCTCTTCAGGATTGCAGCCATATGAAATTCTGGTAATCACTGATCCGGAAATAAAAGAAAGAATCAAGCCAATTGCTTGGAATCAAAGTCAAATCACAGACGCATCCCATGTGCTTGTATTTGCTGCATGGGACAATTACACTGCTGAGCGAATCAACAGCGTCTTCAAATCCAATAATGAACAAAGAGGCTTACCTGACAGTACCACTGATGAGTACCGTAAAAGGCTTTTAAGCTTATACACAGCTAAAACTGCTGAAGAAAACTTCACCCACACCGCCAAACAAGCTTACATTGCCCTTGGTACCGCATTGATAGCAGCAGCTGAGCAGCAAGTGGATTCTACTCCGATGGAAGGATTTGACCCTGCAGCACTGGATGAAATTCTGGACCTTAAATCCAAAGGGCTTAGAAGTGTAGTAGTACTTCCACTTGGTTACAGAAACGAGGAAAATGACTGGCTTGTCAACATGAAAAAAGTACGTACTCCAAAAGAAAAATTCGTAACAGTAATCTAACTATGACGATTATTACGGCACTTTTAAAGCGTATTGGGTAAAGCACTCGATACGCTTTTTACTTTTAGTGGGAATTAGTGAACTTAGGAGGGAAAACAATACGCCCAATGATAAGCTCTGAGTCATTTGCCCAAATGGCACTCTCACTCCCAGGGACTGAAAGTGCTCCCCACTTTGACAGAACTGCCTTCAAAGTGATAAAAAGGCGGATTTTTGCTACGTTTCACGAAAAAAGCAATTCCGCTAACCTCGCTCTTTCTTTAGAAGAGCAAAGCGCTTTTTGTGAATACGAGCCCCAAGCCATCTATCCTGTTCCCAATAAGTGGGGAGAAAAAGGCTGGACCACTTTTGACCTTCACAAGGTTTCCAAAGAGGTATTGTCTGAAGCCCTAACTTCTGCCTATTCGGAAATCACCAAACATACATCGAAATAGCAGTAAAAAGCACGTTAGAAATGATTTTCAGTCCATCTACCTGCTAGGCTACGGTTATTTTGAAGTACAAACCGGAATAGAAATCCCTTCGGCCCTACACATTTTGGCTGTTATATTTCTGTAGCTTTAAACCAGCTCCCCGAGAAACACCAATATTATGCCCTCTCCTACACGAAAAAATATCCAAACACAAAGCTCCTCCGAGTTTACAGGAATTGATCTTAGAAAACCGGCTGAATATGCAGCAGGTTTTACAGGCGTGAAAGTAGCCCTTCAGCATACGTTCAAAGAAATGGGAGTCCTTAAATCCTTCCGGGCACTTTCCCATATGAACCAAAAGGATGGCTTTGACTGTCCGGGCTGCGCTTGGCCGGATCCTGAAAACCGTTCCAAACTTGGAGAATATTGTGAAAACGGCGCAAAGGCTTTGGCAGAGGAAGCCACATCAAAGATGGTTGACAATGCTTTTTTTTCAAACTATTCCGTACAGGAAATTTCCCGGTGGTCAGACTATAAAATCGGTCAAAGTGGTCGCTTAGTTGCCCCAATGCTCTTGAGACCAAACTCAAACCACTACGAGGAATGCACTTGGGAGGAAGCTTTTCGAGTCATTGCAGAGCACCTCCATGCATTAGACAATCCTGACCAAGCAATTTTCTATACATCAGGCAGATCAAGCAATGAAGCTGCATTTTTATACGGACTTTTTGTCAGAGCTTTTGGTACGAACAATATGCCTGATTGCTCCAATATGTGCCATGAATCCAGCGGAGTTGGACTTTCGGAAACATTGGGAATAGGCAAGGGCTCCGTGAAATTGGAAGATTTTGATCAAGCCGAAGTGGTCATGGTAATCGGACAAAATCCGGGAACCAATCACCCCAGAATGCTTTCGGCTTTAGAAAAATGTAAGAGAAACGGAGGAAAAATAATCAGTATAAATCCGCTACAGGAAGCTGGGCTAATCCGATTCCGAAATCCCCAAGAGATCAGTGGAATGCTGCTCAATGGTCATGGTCTCACCGATATCTTTCTTCAGGTAAAAATCAATCAGGATGTAACACTCCTGAAATTGATTGAGAAAAAACTGATGGCCTTGGACAAGTCTCTCGGAAATGTATTTGATCATGAATTCATCGAACAATATACCGAAGGATACGAGTCTCTTTTAGCCCATCTGGACACACATGATGAGCAGGAACTACTGCATATGTGTGGAGTAGAAGAAAAACTGATTGATGAAGCAGTTGCTCTTTTAGCCAAAAAGAACAAAATCATCATCTGTTGGGCCATGGGGCTGACTCAGCATAAAAACGGCGTAGAAAACATCAAAGAGTGCGTCAATCTTCTATTGCTGAAAGGCAGCCTGGGAAAGCCGGGAGCAGGCACATGTCCGGTACGGGGGCATAGCAATGTACAGGGAGATCGAAGTGTGGGGATCATGCATTATGTATCCAACGAACTAAATGCAGCCATCAAAAAAACATTTGGATTCGATGCACCGGCTCATGAAGGAGTAGATGTGGTCAAGGCAATTCCCGCCATGCATGAAGGAAAAGCCAAGGTATTTATAGGTTTGGGAGGGAATTTCGTATCCGCTGCATCCGATACAGAATACACCGCCAGAGCACTTCAAAACTGCGACTTAACAGTTCAGATCAGCACGAAACTAAACCGAAGTCATGTAATCACAGGGAAGACAGCCCTGATTTTGCCTACATTGGGAAGGTCTGAAAAAGACTTTAAAGATGGAGATCAACGGCATTTCACCGTCGAAAACAGCATGGGGATCGTACATCAATCCAAAGGCTTCCTTGATCCAATCTCCGACGACATCAAAAGTGAACCGGAAATAGTAGCCGGTATTGCTTCAGCATATTTCAGAGGAAATCATCCAGTCAAATGGAGTTTACTGGGCTCGGATTACGAATTACTTCGTGAAAAATTAAGCGAAGTAATTGCAGGATTCAAGGACGTAAACACCAAATCCAAAGGCTCCGGATTTTACTTGCCCAACAATGTGCGGGACTTGGATTTCAGCAAGCTTCCCAATCAAAAAGCGCAGTTCAGCAACACCAAACTTCCTGTGCATGAACTGAAAGAAAATGAATACTTACTGATGAGCATCCGCTCACATGATCAGTTCAACACGACGATCTATGGCCTGAACGATCGATATCGGGGAATTTACAATGAACGGAGAGTCCTCTTTATGAACGAAGCTGATATGGCTCGGGAAAGTCTAAAGAAAATGGACGTGGTCAATATCAGCAGCAATTACAATGGGCAGGAGCGTAAAGTTTTCCGGTTTTTAATCATCCCCTATTCTATCCCTCTGGGGAATTTGGCTGCCTATTTTCCGGAAACGAACCCACTGGTCCCAATTCATGAATACGCAGACAAAAGCAATACACCCATCAGTAAATCGATTCGGGTGAGTGTGGAGAAAGCAGGTTGACAAGTAACCGGTAAGACATTGTCTGTATAAAAAGAGAAGTAAATTCTATCCTCCACCACTTACAGGTTTTATACTTTTTTTAATGGAATCCATTTCGTAAGAAAATCAAGATAGCGCATCACTACAGGTTAGTATTAAAAAAGATAATTGCTATTTTAAGCCGATCTAAAATTGATTTTTGGGCAAAACCCAAAGTATCCAAAATAACCTTAACCCAAAACCATGAAATCCAAACGATGGAAAATACTGGTGCTTGCTGTCATCCTAATGACTGTTGGCGCCTTCCTCTTTTTATTCAAAGAAAACAAACTTGAACCTACACTTGCCGGCATCCCATTCATCTTTTGGACCGGGTTATTAATAACTGTGGCAGTAGTGTTTGCTACATTTTTGGGATCCAAGTTCTTTCCATTTGAAGATCCGAAGAAGCAATGATTGGATGGTTAATATTCTTCTTCTCACTATTTCTAGCCATGCTGGGCTATGCATCTTATCGTTCCTACAAAAAAGACAGAACCTCGGATGACTTTATTTTTGCAGGCTCCAACATCGGAACCATACTTGGGTTTCTAACATTTTCGGCAGCCTTATTCTCTGCTTTCACCTTTATGGGAATGCCGGATTTTTTCCGTACCCACGGCGTTGGTGCTTGGATATTCCTGGCTTTATCCGATGCTCTGATGGTCTTTTTCCTGATATGGTTTGGATATTCGTTGAGAAAACGTGCCTCCATTAACGGATACAAAGGAGTAGCCGGACTGATGAAATCTTGCTATGGAAATCCCTTTGCCGGCTATTTGGTTTTTGCCAGTGCATTTCTCTTTTTGATTCCTTATGTAGCCATCCAAATCCGTGGGATCTCCATCTTTTTGGATGCTGCCTTCCCGGATATGCTCCCCTACTGGTCCTGGTCCGCACTGTTGGTATTCATCATGCTTATCTATTCAGAAATCGGTGGGCTAAAAGCTATCGTATATAGCGATGCAATCCAAGGTGTGATTATGCTGACAGTGATTTGGATCATCGGAGTGACTTGTCTCCAAATGAGTGGAGGATTGGAATCCGGACTTGCAAAAGTCTCCGAAACCAATGCCGATCTGCTGACTCTTCCCGGTCCAAAAGGACTATTCACCAGTCCATTCCTGATCGCTTCAGCCATAGCAATTGTGCTGATACCTGTATCGCAGCCCCAATTCACCACCCGTTTGGTGGTCATGAAAAATCTAAAATCAGTCCATAGAATGGCTTATGCAGTGGGTATTTTTGCGATTCTGGTAATATTGCCTACAGCTTTCATCGGTCTCTATGGAGCGGTCAAATATCCTGAAGCGAGTACGGCAGATTTCCTTGCCAATGCCCTGCTATTTGATCAAGCTGTGCCCGTTGCCGCCTTGGCGGTGGTAGGATTGTTCGCTGCCTGTCTTTCTACCACCAATGCACAGATTTTTGCATTGGGCACAGAGCTTAGATCTATGCTTTCGGGGTCTGACAAATTTAATATGCGGGTCACCAAGATTTCAATCTTGGTATTCTCGCTGATCGTTCTGGTGTTTTCTACCTACATGAGTGATGAATTGGTATTGTTGGCGCGCGTGAGTTTTGCGGGTACTTCTATGATAGCTCCCGTTGTATTGGGAGCAGTGATCTTCAAAAATCCTCCCAAAGAGTTAATCTGGCTTTCAACATTCTCGCTAGTCACATTCGTATTGTCACTTGTAGGAGTTGTCCCCAATCTTATCGCAGGGTATCCTCTGGATTTCCTGATGTATTGCCTACTCTTTGTCATAACTCTTACCTTGATGCTTCGTCATCATTTGACTCAAAAAACAACTCATGAAGCTTGATTCAAACATTTCCATAGCTCAACTGGAACAGCCTCTCAAAAAGTTTTGGGAGCTTTCCGGACAAAAAATTCTACAGATCGAAAAGTCTTTTGATCCCAATAAGGGAGCACCGGTTTTCACAGAAAAAGGAAAATATGTAACCCGTGGCTGGACCGAATGGACGCAAGGTTTTCAATACGGCTCGGCCATTCTTCAGTTTGATGCATCCGGAGATGAGCAGTTCTTGAAAATAGGCAGAGACAGTACACTAACCAAAATGGCACCCCATCTCACCCATACCGGTGTACATGATCATGGCTTCAATAATGTAAGCACTTACGGAAACCTACTTCGACTGATCGAAGAAGAGAAAATCGAAGGGGCTGATTGGGAGAAAAACTTCTATCAACTCGCACTTAAAGTCAGCGGAGCCGTTCAGGCAATGCGCTGGACATCAATTCCTGATGGTGGATATATCTATTCGTTCAATGGACCACATTCTTTGTTTGTGGATACGATTCGCTCATGTAGGGCTCTAGTCGTTTCCCATGCATTGGGACATGTGATGCAGGGAGAAAATGACAAACGCATTTCACTCATTCAGCGGGCAATCCAGCATATTCTAAGCACGGTTCGCTATTCGATTTTCTACGGAGACGGCAGAGACTCCTACGATGTATCCGGCAGAACAGCCCATGAAATCATCTTCAACACCAATGACGGCAATTACCGCTGCCCAAATTCACAGCAAGGCTACACCGGATTTAGCACGTGGACCAGAGGTTTGGCTTGGGCCATCTGCGGACTGGGAGAAACGCTGGAAATTCTAGACAAGATTGATGAAAGCGACTATTCAGCTGTCATTTCTAAGAAAGACTTACTCTCAGAACTTTCCAAAGCCGCTATAGCAACTTCAGAGTTTTACCTCAAGAATACGCCTACAGACGGCATTCCTTACTGGGACACAGGAGCGCCCGGCTTGACTGAAATGGGAGATTATCTCAATACGAAATCAGATCCATTCAACGCCCATGAACCAATTGATTCCTCTGCGGCTTGCATTGCGGCACAAGGATTTATCCGTATAGGAAACTGGCTAAAAAGTACAGATCCTGCCAAGTCAGAAAAATACATTCAAGTTGGAATTCAGTTAGCAGCGAATCTATTCGCTGAGCCCTATCTATCCACGGACCCAACGCACCAGGGTCTGATTTTGCACTCCATCTATCATCAGCCAAATGGCTGGGATTATCGTCCTGATCCGGCTAAGGTTCCTTATGGAGAATCTTGTATGTGGGGAGACTATCATGCACGGGAGTTGGCGCTACTGCTGCAGCGCATGCATAATGGAGAAAACTATTACAGCTTCTTTAACTGCGTAGGCCTATGAGCACCGGAAAATACAAACCGCAATATCCGCGGGTCGCACAGCTAAAAACGGGAGAGAATCTCCGTGACCACTTCAACAAGGAAGGTATCGCTCTTGAATTTGACGAAGAACTAAAGTCCGGAGCAACTTCAGCTTTTGCGAAATCACACACCACACGAGCGGGTAATTCTATAGGAAATGCATTTTGCATCCTGCCGATGGAAGGCTGGGACGGCACCACTGACGGCAAGCCTACCGAGCTCACCAAAAGACGCTGGAAGAACTTTGCAATTTCCGGTGCTAAATTACTTTGGGGCTGTGAGGCTGTCGCCGTTCAGCCGGCAGGCAGGGCAAATCCAAATCAATTGATGATCAACGAGAATAATCTCGGTGATTTTGAGGAATTGTATCAACTGGTGGAGCATGAACACAAGCTTGCCTTTGGGAATTCGGATGATTTGCTCACGGGCTTGCAGCTGACTCATTCAGGGAGATTCTGCAAACCAAACAGCAAGACCAAAATGGAACCTAAAATTCTCTATTCCCATCCGGTCTTGAACAAGAAATTTGGTTTGGCAGAGGACTACCCACTGATGACTGATGGAGAAATATCCGAGTTGATCGATGCCTATGTAATAGCGGCAGTCCGAGCCCAAAAAACCGGTTACAAATTCGTTGACATCAAGCACTGTCATGGCTATTTGGGGCATGAGTTTCTCAGCGCTTACGACCGTGAGGGCAAATACGGTAAATCAATCGAAAACCGGACACGCTTTATCCGGGAGATTGTAGCGGGAATCAGAGCCGAAGCTCCCGGCTTAGAGATTGGTGTTCGCATGAGCATTTTTGACTGGGTGCCTTTCAAGCAGGGTCCGGAAGGAGTTGGGATTCCGGCTAGTGCCTCCCCTTACAACTATGCCTTCGGAGGAAATGAAACCGGTCAGGGAGAAGATCTTGATGAGTCTTTTCAGTTCCTCAGGGAACTTCAAAAACTCGATATAGAATTGCTGTGCACTACAGCCGGCAGTCCTTATTACAATCCCCATATCCAACGGCCCGCACTCTTCCCTCCTTCGGACGGCTATATGCCGCCGGAAGATCCACTTCATGGAGTAGCCAGGCAAATAGCCGCAGTAAGTGAGGTAAAAAAATCATTTCCCAATTTTTATGTGGTAGGTTCAGGATACTCTTATCTTCAGGAATGGCTGCCCCATGTGGCTCAACATGTATTGGAATCAGGAAAAGCAGATTCTATAGGTTTAGGCAGAATGGTGTTAAGCTATCCGGAATTACCGGCTGATGTCATAGACGGAACTCCTATGAAGCGTGCAAAAATATGCCGTACTTTCTCAGACTGTACCACCGCCCCCAGAAACGGAATGATTTCAGGTTGCTTTCCATTGGATCCTTTTTACAAGAAAATGGAAATACACGAAACACTTAAAACCATCAAAACATCATGAGTCGAGTAGCATTAGTCACAGGAGGTTCACGTGGAATAGGTTTGGGAATAGCACGAAAATTAGCCGAAGAAGGCATTGATTTGGCCATAAACGGAGTACGTGATGAGTCAAGCGCAAGTGCAGCGTTGGAAGAATTGAGAAGTTTGGGTGTTCGGGTAGAATATCTTCAGGGAAATATTGCCTCCAGAAACGACAGAGAATCGATTGTCTCAGGAATAAAATCCAAGTTTGGCAAAATCGATATTCTGGTCAACAATGCCGGTGTGGCTCCCAGAACCCGAAGCGACTTCTTCGACATTACAGAAGACGATTACGACCATCTCATGGACATCAATCAAAAAGGCACATTCTTCCTGACTCAGGCGATCGCAAAATGGATGGCAGAACTCAAGAAAGAAAAGCCTGAATCAGAGCTATCCATCGTTAATATCACCTCCATATCTGCTACAGTGGCCTCCGTTATCCGCGCTTCTTATTGCATGTCAAAATCGGCCCTCTCGATGCTATCCAAGGTTTTGGCCGTGAAAATGGCAGAGTTTGGAATCCCGGTTTATGAAATCCGCCCCGGAGTAATAGAGACAGATATGATCGAAAAAGTACGTGAAACTTACCATCAAGGTGTGAAAAACGGGATGACGCTTGAGCCGAGAATGGGAGTTCCTGAGGATATAGGTAAAGTAGTTGCCGCTTTAGTGCGGGGTGATCTTCCCTATTCCACCGGTCAGGTGATTTCCGTAGATGGTGGAATGACTATTGCGAGGATGTAGGAGTGATTTTTAATTGATAAAAAACAGCATTACTTGCAAAGTCACCCCAAATTTTCGGCTTTTTAGTTCTCAAATTCCAAATCTCGTGAAAACCCACTTCCTTTTCAGCTTCTTCATTTTAGCCCTTCTTAGTACTCAAACTTTTGCGCAGCAGAAGCGAACAAAAATTGGAGTCGCAGGCCTTACCCATGGTCATGTGGGTTGGATTTTGAATGCGAAAGACCGACCTGATCTTGAGATCGTGGGAATAGCTGAACCCAATCGGGAATTGGCAAAGAGACTTACCGAGCAACACGGAATTTCCATGGATTTGGTATTTGACTCTATGGAGGAAATGCTGGACAAAACGAATCCTGAAGCTGTGACAGCTTTTGGAAATATCTATGATCACCTGGCGGTTGTCGAAGCCTGTGCACCCAGAGGCATTCATGTGATGGTGGAAAAGCCTTTGGCTGTAAGTCTGGAACATGCTCAGAAAATGAAGACACTTGCGGAGAAGCACGACATCCACCTGATCACCAATTACGAAACCACATGGTATCCCAGTACCTTCAAAGCCTACGAACTTTTGAATAAGGGAGAAGTGGGCGACTTACGAAAAGTAGTTGTGCGCGACGGTCACAAAGGTCCAAAAAAAATAGGCGTAAGTGATGAGTTTTTGGAATGGCTGACTGATCCAAAACTAAATGGAGGCGGGGCAATTATTGATTTTGGCTGCTATGGAGCGAATTTGATTACTTGGCTTCAGGATGGAAAAAAGCCTAATTCTGTCACCGCCGTCACTCAGCAGCTTCAGCCGGAAAACAATCCGAAAGTAGACGATGAGGCAACCATTATTCTTAACTATGATGATTCACAAGCCATCATTCAGGCTTCATGGAACTGGCCAATTGGAAGAAAAGACATGGAAATCTATGGACTCACGGGCGCTATCTATGCTGATAATCCTACTGATCTAAGCGTGAGAAAAGCAAAAGGCTATAGCGATTTTGAGGAAAATAAACTCAAATTAGAATATGAAAAAACGCCCTTTGAAGATCCGTTCAGCCTGTTTTTAGCTGTAATTAATGGAGATCTTGTTCTCGATGAGTATGCCCTTCCTTCACTTGAGAACAATATGATCGTGGTAGAAATCTTGTCCGCGGCAGTAGAAAGTGCCAAGACAGGTAAAACAGTGTATTTGAAGTAAATAGAGGAGGGAAGATCGATGACTGAAGTGGTGTTGTGCTAAGCATTAACGCGTATTTCACACATAACCTCTCCAATTAAAATCTTCAAAATTTAATGTTAGAATCAAAATTCAACCTTAATGTTAGGGCTTACACCTAAGGCTACATCAAAAATTTAATATTTTAATGTCAGAACAGTTGTAAATCATAGAATTTAATGTCATACTTGTATGTTAACATTAAAATAGACAAAATTTAAGGTTAGATAATGACATACCTGATTAACCCAGATAGAACCAAACCTTGGAACAATCTTCCTGAGCTCCCCATTGAAGGGCAATATTTTCGGGATTTGGATATTTTTGAGCAATTAGGAGAGGCAAAGGCTGCTATCGCCCGACTGCAAGGGCGAAGTGCTGCTATACCCAATCAGGGCATGTTGATCAACTCTATCAGTTTACAGGAAGCAAAGGCATCTTCTGAGATTGAAAATATTTTCACTACAGACGACGAGCTATATAAGGCCTTCAGTGATGAAAGCATCAAGCAAGGACCTACCAAGGAAATTCTCCATTATCGGGAATCCTTATGGCAGGGCCACCAATACCTGCAAGTCCATCATGAATTTGATATTCCCTATTTCGAATTGGTCTATCAGACCATCACGGGGATGAGTGATGGCATAAGAAAACCATTTGCCCACACTTATATCCGTCAGGGTGGTTCTGGACCAAATGCAGGAAAGGCTGTCTACACTCCACCCAGAGGAGAGGGTGTGGTAGAAGCCAAGATGAAAAACCTTATGGATTTCATGAATGATGATCAAACCCATGCCATTGACCCACTATTGAAAATGGCTATGGGGCATCTTCAATTTGAAGCCATACACCCTTTTAGGGATGGAAATGGTCGAACAGGAAGGTTATTCAATATACATTACCTCACACAAAAGGGACTTTTGGATCTGCCAATCTTGTTTTTGAGCAAATTCATTCTTAATCATAAAGAAGATTATTATGCATTCTTGGCAGGTGTCACCCAGCGTGCTGCTTGGAAAGATTGGCTGCTCTTCATGCTGAAAGCAGTAGAAGTCACCTCCACAGACACCTACCTGAAAATCAATGATATCCTAGCTGCCAAAGACAGTATTCTTGAAGCAGTGGAAAATGAAACTTCCATCAGTAGGCCAGAGTCACTGGTAGAAGCCATATTCACCCAGCCTTATACCAAAGTCAAGCACCTCACCGACAAAAAAATGTATGCTGAGAATACCGCCCGTCAGTACCTCAATCTTTTGGCAGAAATGGGAATCGTGGAGCGCAGAGAAATCAGTGGTGGACATTATTACATGAATCTGGAACTCTATAGGATTTTGGGGCAGTAAGTTTCAAGGAGATAGACTGATTTATTAAGCGCTAAGACAGTAATTGAATTACCCGGAAACAAGCATGTTTAAAAAAGCCCGAATGTCGGGCTTGCACAAATACGTAGTTCAATACTAATTGGCTTTATCAAATACGGTCGTCCAGGAACGCTCACTTTCTTCAGAATTTTCTTTTGCTTTGGCCTGAACAATAATAGACTTGCCATCATCGCTCAACTTCCAAACCTCTGTTACAGAAACAAGCATTTGATCCCGAGGATTTACCTTATAAGGAGTGTGGACCATCAGGTGTACAAGTGAGTTAACAGTCATAGTTTGTCCATCAGCTGACCACTTTACGGTAAACTTCTTTCCTCTTTCCGGACCATGATTAATTTGGCTTTCTTTACCATCGAAGGCCAGTTTCTCCAGACTTATAGCCAGGGCTGCGCCAGGAGAAGGGTTTGGTGCTTCTATGGTTAGAAAATCCGCCCGCTCTGCTATTTTCATTGTTTTAGCCAGCATACGATCACCCTCGTCATATATGCAAACAATATTTCCGCCCATACTTATCGACTGGTTGGATTTCCATTCCCCAGAAAAGTTAGCGCGGTGAGTGTCATTTTTTTGTTGAGCCTGTACGGCAAAATAAATTACTCCTGTTAACAGAATAGTCAGGCAGGTCAAAACGTTTCTTTTATTTTTCATATCTATCAGAATTGATTTAGTGAATCTGCTTTGAAGTCCGTGATGGTATATCCCTTCCCGTCTGGACCAACCTCATAACGATAAACGCCATCGGCGCCAAACCAAATACTTCCATCCTTCGCTTCCAAAAGCCCAAAAAGAGCAGGTGGCCCTGAAAAAATTTCGGTTACAGTAGGATTTTTATCGTACAATGTCTCTGCATCATATCGTGAAAGTACCCAGACGTTCGAATAGAGTTTGACCTCACCGGTAGTCCAGATATTTCCTTTTTTATCTTGGATTATTGAATAGGCCCCTCTCTCCGATACGTGTGTAAAAGTGCTGTCACCTGCCCTGAGCGAAGCCGAAGGGTCATAACGCCAGAGACCGTAAACGTCAGCAAACCAAATGTTTCCTTTTTTATCTTCGATGATTGACCAAACGTTATTAAACGCTTTACCATCTTTGTTTTTTAAAACGGTAAATCCTCTTCCTTGTCCGTCCCGATAGCTATCGATATCGCCATTCAGACGGGGATCATAAACAAACATATTTTCGAGGTGAGGACCAAACCAAAGCTTGCCGGTTTTGTCTTCAAAGAGTAAGCGAATATTGTTAGTGGGAAATCCATCTTCGGTTGTAAAATTTTTAAAAGATTTCCCACCTGTCCTGAGCGGAGCCGAAGGATCATATCGGCTTGGTCCAAACCAAATATTACCGGTTTTGTCTTCATAAATGTGCAGCACCATATTGCTGGCAAGCCCATCCTTTGTTGTAAAATGTTGAAAGCTTGTCTCCCCGGCAGGTAAGTGATAAACCCCTGAATCTTTAGAAGCAATCCAAAGATTTCCTTTTCGATCTTCCAGCACATCCCAGAATGTGTGCGAACCTATTTTACTATTTGTGAGATTAGTAAATGATTTTCCATCGTATCGAAACACGTCTGAATAAGAAGCAATCAAAATGTCTCCGTTCCTGGCTTGTTTTACATTCCGAACTATACTCATAGGCACCCTGGAGGTGTCCGCCTCTTTGAGTTGCGACTCAGAGTACCCTGCATTATTGGTCTTGATAGTATCTTGTGGTACGTTTGTTTGCTCTTGTCCACAGGATGTGTGAAAAGCAAGAATCCAAAGCAAAGTATAGATGGGAAAGTATTTCATCATTTTATCGTTTTTATTTTCTTGCTACTATCTTAATCTGGAATTCAACATTGTCCGAAACAGCTTGATCAGCTAAATTATCGTAAAACTTCCCTGACCTATAGCGGATACCCCATTGTGTCCTGTCGATGAAGATTTTGCCTCTTGCCTTGACAATCCCGTCTTTGACTTCTATCTCGGCTGGAAAAGTAACAGAGCGTGTGACACCTTTAATCGTCAGGTTTCCTGTAACTTCTATGTTCTTGCTATCCACTGAATCAACCTTGGTAATTGCGATAGTAGAAATGGGGAATTTTTCGACATCAAAATAATCAGGTGACTTCAGGTGCTTAACAGGTGTATTTTTATTCTCCTTGTCTCCATATTCAATTGAATTCATATCAATTTCAGCTGTACCACCCACCAATTGTCCTTTTTCAATCAGTAATTCACCTTTGGATAGATAGACATACCCTAAATGGCCTTCAGGAGAAAGTACCATTCCACCTATCCATGTTACCACACTTTGGCTTGTATCTACCTTATATTTTTCTCCGTAGGAAACGGGGATTGCCGATATGGTATTTTTAGTCTCCTCTTTTACAGATTTGCTGCAACCGAAGTGCAAAGGAGCAATAACCAGAAATAAGTAAAATAGGGATAACTTGTCGTTCATGTTGTTCATAAAGTTTCAAAGCTGATCCACAATAGTACTTAGGTAACTTTTGATACATGAATTTCGATTGTAAAGAAGAATGTAAACTTTGTAAATAAAATTTTGACACGATGGATCTCAGGCAAAACCTCCTCTCCAAAAAACGCAACTACCTATTTGGATCGGTACTGCTTATTTTTATCTCTTTGGCCAGCGTGGGGTTTAGCATGTTGGGCAGTGATGACTTTGATCTTGCCAGGCAGGAAGTTCTACTTCGAAAAATCGGGCATGAATTGCTCTTGCAGTCAGGCGACAGTACATCACGGGTGCTCCCAATAAAAAAGATCGCCGAAAATGAATATCAGATCAGTTTTGAGAATGAGCTTAGTTTTCAACCCGACACCCTCGTAAATACTATCCAAAGTTTGTTAGCCGAAGGTCCGTTTGCACGTGATTATGTTGTGAACGTAGTGGACCCTGCAAATGCCAGTGTATTGTTTGGATATGCTATTTCAAAAAACAAGAAAGATGACATTATAGCCTGCAAAGGAAGGAGGCAACCTATTGGATGTTACGCAGTCAACATTCAATTTAAACCAACGGGTATCTCATTGGCAAAAAATGAGTACTTATTTGGATCTCTTTTAGCCTTAGCATTTGTTGGTTTAGTTTTTTTGAGATCTGTCAAACCGAGGAGGTTCTCACACTACAGTCGGAATAAGGGTTTGCTCAGGTTGGGATCCATGTCATTCGATGCTGAGACCCGCAAGCTTATGATAAATGGAAAGACCATAGACCTGACCAGAACTGAAACCCGTGTATTGCACATTTTTGCCTTGTCTCCTAACGAGGCTATTGAGCGGAGCCGGCTACAAAAAGAGATATGGGAGGACGAAGGTGTTATAGTGGGCCGCAGTCTTGATGTATTCATATCAAAACTCAGAAAAAAACTGGAATTTGATCCGAACATAAATATTGTTGTTATTCGAGGCAAAGGATATAAGCTTGAAATTAGCTCTTAAGAAAACCTTGAGGCTCCAAACTGATCTTACTAGAATTCAATTTGGCATTTACTCTTTCCATACGTCCTTGAAGTCTCCTCCCGCTGAATTGGAAAGGCTCTCGGAACAGAGTTTTACCGCCAACTTCCTTCAGAACTTGCCTGACGGCGGTCAGGTTCCACCTCATGATGGGCGTTCTTTTTCTTTTGGCTAGTAGTTGGTGATCCCCCCGCAGTGGACTTTCATCACTTGCTATACGGCACATGTAAAAGGCCGTTCGTGAGGACACGAACGGCGGCAATGGAAAGTTCAACGGCAATGGGAAGTTCAACGGCAATGGGAAGTTCAGCGGCAATAGAAGTATCAAGAGCCTAACTCATACAATCACTGTTCTAAATTCTTGACTCTAGAGTCTTGGTTCTGAAATCTTGATACTTATGTCCTACTACCAGCTACTACTTATAGCTCTTTAATCTTCAAATTCTTAAAAATCACTCCCTGTCCTTCGCTTTGCAGCCCAATGTATCCCTCAGTCAGGGGCGTTCCATCCACCTTGTATTTAGGGTCAAAATTGGCAGCTACTCCTCCACCGATTTGCGGTTTGGTATACTGTAAAACCGTATCTCCATTCACTAAGTGAATGACGAGGGAATCGCCGTACACGATCAGATCGGCTTTTACCCATTCATCCCATTTGAAAGTTGGAGAAGTAGAATTGATGCAGTGACGAGGATCTTTCACTCCCTCGAAAAACACATCCGTGCCTGGGGAACACATATTTCCCGTAGGTCTAGCCACACCTTCTTCTTCCTCAGCCAGCATCTGCCATTCTACAGAGATAGGCCAATCCTGCTCCTTCAAGATCGTCTCCGGAGCCTGAGAGTGAAACATCACGCCACTATTTCTATACGTATAACTAGCAGCATCTTCCAACCACTGGTCGGTAAATCTGTACTCCCATGTCATATGGAAAGCCGAAAAAGGCTTCTCATAAAACAAATGCCCATAACGGTCATTGAAACCCTCATTGTAATCGTCGTAGTTTACGGCTATCGTACCATCGACTACACGGAATGTATTCCGGTAATTTTCACCGGTTTCATGATGATAAATTTTAGGAATCCAGTTGTCCAAATTTTCACCGTTAAACATCTCAATCCATTGAGTTGTTGGTTCATCTGCGACTTGGCTTTCTTTTTTCTCAGAACTGCAAGAAATCAATGTGCTTCCCATTAGGAATGCTATAAATGCTTTTTTAAACATGGAATTAAAAATTGATGTAAAAAGATCAATGTAAATTATGAATATCCGCAACGATGCCTGTCCCTCGTTTTACCTCAAGGGTGGCATAGAAGCGGATTTACATAAGGTAAGTTAAGGAATTCTTGTGTTTAAAAAGCGAGTTTTGGACAAGCGAACTCAATCCGGGGAAGTGTGGCAAGTAGTAAAGGATTTACCAACCAAAAATCGAAACGCATGTTTTTCAATTTTTGCAGTGATGGACTCAATTGGCTCCATTATTTCTCCATCAATCTGAAATTCTGCTCCTTCCAAATTATCAAGTTGGCATTCCTCCACAACCCAAGTCTGAACTCCCTCCACTTGGTCTAAATTACCCCTGATAAACGCCATGGTCATCCGGACATAATCCTCGGCGGTTTCGGGATTGAACGCAATAATCTCAAATTTGCCATCGTCCATGACTCCTTTACAATTCACGATTGCTCCTGTGCCGTATCGATCACCGTTGGCAATTACGATCATTTTAGCTTTTATCTTAACTGACTCTTCTGCAATTTTCAGCCGGAAATTCATCGCCTCTGTACCGAAAATCTCTGAAAGGGAATTTTTCACATAGCCGAGCATTCCCCGGGATTCCTCTTGTTCAAATTTCTGAACCAGATTGGCATTAATCCCAAAGTCTGCCAAATGCAGGCATAGCTCATTATTGATGTGAATCGCATCGATAGGGTGGATATCATAATCCCGAACGGACTCCCAGGAATCCGTCAGATCATTGATTCCCATACATTTTGCCAACCCATTAGCCGAACCCAGCGGCAAGACACACATGGGAACAGCCACCTCTTTAAGGCATTTGGCTACTAATTTGACAGTACCATCTCCACCACCAATCAAAACTAAATCAGGACTGAATTGCTTGTATTTTGTGAGGATTTTATCCTCGTCATTTTCCCCTGTAGTCTCCCATAGTTTCACCCTGAAATTAGGCAATCTCGTTTCGGCCATCTCTAGAAGTTCGATACCGCTTATAGAGTCGTTCCCCGAGATAGGGTTGTAAATCAGCAGACACTTTTTAGCCATTTGAGCGGAGGTTGCAAACTAAGTGATGATTGATACCTTTTCTACTATCTCTATTGCCTCATCAGACGATTCGATGAAATGAAAGTGATCAAACCCATGAAGTTTTTTGAGTTCACTTATTCTAGAAGGATTCAATTGTCCTACCACTCTTATAAAAACGTCCTTTACCCTCCCCGGATAATCCCGAATGACTTGGGCATATATCTCTGGATCGTGCTGCCCACTGTCTCCGATCAAATAAAACTGCATCTCCGGAAACATCTCCATCAGCAGCTCTATTTTCTCCAATTTATGAGAATGGTCTCCTCCTCCTGATTTCCATATGTTCCTGAGATTTATATGCTTATCCTTAAGCAAAATAGGTCCATCAGGAATGTGCCTGTAACGTAGAAAATCTTTGATAAGATCATACAACGACCAATCACTGCTGGAAACATAGAATATAGGCAAAGCCTTATCCTCTGTAATCTTCCTATAGAATCTTGACACTCCGGGCAAAGGTCTTCTCGTGTAGGCATTCTTGGAGATAGATAACCAAAATTTCTTTCCGATCTCCGTGGAATGTGAGATGATTATAGTATCATCAATATCCGAAATCACCCCCCTATTCCCCGAATACCTTGTCACATTCATATAGGCGAGAAGGGATTTTTTTGTCGCGGGCTCCAAGACCTGAAAAGTAACCTGCTCCACCTCTCCTGTTTTGGGTTGGGAATCCCCGATCTGTAACTCAAATACCCCATCCTCATCGGTAGACACCACGTAGCTTTTTCCCTGAAAAGTGATTTCCACCTTAGCCAGAGGAACAGATGATCCGGAATACCTTTTCACTGCTGCGACAATATTGGAGAGCCAATTATTACGGGAAGATGGTCTTTTCTGTGTATAAACCTTGATTACTCTTCCTTTGAAAAAAACATCTGTTTCGTTTCCAAAGGCTAAAAAAGGTTCCACTTTGATTTTATCCTTTTTACTGATACTCATCAAACAATCTAATAGTTGGTATACCAGTAGTAACGCAAAAATCACGCAGATAGTAATGAGTACATTTCTCATTTAACAAGAATTAGATCGCCAATACCACATCACTCAATGCTTCCAGTCATATCCGTCAATCTGCTCAAGACAATTCTTCAGCAATGAAATTGAATCGGCAATATCTTTCTTATGGGCCATTTCTATCACCTGATGTAGATGTCTGGTGGGGATAGAAATCGCTCCTGCTATCGCGCCCTGCTTACCCATACGCTGTACTCCGGCCGTATCTGTACCGCCGGCTACCAAAATCTCCGGCTGCCAAGTGATCTGGGATTTATCGGCAGTCTGCTTCATGAAATCCACCATCCTGTAATCACATATTGTCATAGCATCCATGATTTTGATGGCTGTACCTTTACCTAGTTCCGTTACTTTCTCATGAGCCTGTGCCCCCGGCACGTCAAACGCTATCGTAGTGTCCAAAGCAATACCGAAATCCGGATTAATTCCGTGTGCAGCTACATTCGCACCACGAAGCCCGACTTCTTCCTGCACAGTAAAGGTCGCATAGACATCATAAGCCGGATTTTCGAGTTGTTTCAGCGTCTCGATCAGGATAAATACAGCCACCCTGTTGTCTATTGATTTGCAATTCACACAATCTCCCATTTCGATCAACTCCCGATCCCGGGTTACCGGATCCCCTATTGTAATGTGCTTTTCCACTTCCTCCTTGCTCATTCCCAAGTCGATGAAAAAGTCCGTAGTCTTCGGAAGCTTAGTCTTCTCCTCTGCCGACATCACATGGATAGGCTTACTTCCCATCACCCCTACAAGGTCTTTTTTACCATGTACTATCACACGCTGAGCAGTAAGTGTCTTAGGATCAAAACCGCCCAAAGTATGAAACCTTAAAAATCCATTATCATCAATATGCGTAACAATAAACCCGATCTCATCCATATGGGCAGCGACCATCACCCGCTTCCCGTCAGGATTTCTCTTGCCTTTTTTGACGGCAATCACATTACCTATATTATCTATTTTGATTTCATCCGCCAGTGGAGTCACCAAATCAACTACGAGATCACGAACTCTTTTCTCAAAACCGGGTGCTCCGGCGATTTCACAGATTTCTTTTAAAAGGGCTACGTTTATGTCCATTTTCTTTTTTTTAATTGGGTGAAATTAATAATTAGAAAAGTCCTGAATGTAAAAAGGCACAAAGAATAACTTCCAAGTGCCTTTTTATTGAATTTTTGAGCCTTAAAAGGAGTATGGAATCATACTCCAAAAGGGCGTTAATATGCTCTGACAGTCTTGCCTTCCATGAAATTGACAAATGATTTATTTACCACCCGCATCCCGCCCGTGGTAGGGTAATTCCCTGTAAAATACCAATCACCCAGATGATCCGGACAACATTTATGTAGGCTGTCCACTGTCTGGTAGATCACCTTTACTTCAGCTTTTATATCTTCATTGGTAACAATCTCAGAGATCTTATCGGATATTTCATCGTCGGTGAACGAGCTGTATACTCCTTTCACAAAATTCTCTGTAGAATATGGATGTTCCACGCAAGACTCATACACCTCATCCAATACGTTATCGATCTTTCTTTCTTTGATCAATGCCAAAGCAGCTCTGAAAGCAATGAATTCCTTCATCTTGGACATATCAATGCCATAACAATCCGGAAATCTAATCTGAGGAGCTGAAGAAACGATGATAATCCGCTTGGGATTTAGCTTATCGAGTGTGGTCAGAATACTTTTCTCAAGCGTGGTACCTCTGACAATACTATCATCTATCACTACCAAAGTATCTATTCCAGACTTGATCACCTCATAGGTAGTGTCGTACACATTGGCCACTATCGTATCACGGTCTTCGTCATTGGTAATGAACGTACGCAATTTCACATCCTTGCTTACAAGTTTCTCAACCCTCGGACGGAAATTCAGCAATTCATCCAAATCGCCCATGTGCGGCTTGCCATCCACAAACACTTCTCTTCTTTTTGCTGCCAAATAATCCTCTAGGCCTTCGATCATGCCCAAAAACGCCGTCTCTGCTGTGTTTGGAATGTAGGAGAATACCGTATTCTTCAGATCAAAATCAATCGCCTTCAAAATCTGCGGTATCAACGCTTTGCCGAGATTTTTTCGCTCTTGATAGATATTGGGGTCAGTTCCTCTAGAGAAATAAATCCGCTCAAATGAACATGATTTTTTCTCCCTTGCAGGCATTATTTCAGATTCTGCATAAGAACCATCCTTATTGATGACCAACGCATGCCCAGGCTGAATCTCTTTGATGGAATTAAAATTAATATCGAATGCAGATTTAATAGCCGGCTTTTCAGAAGCGACTACTATCACCTCATCATCGGCATAATAATATGCAGGACGAATACCGGAAGGATCTCTAACTACGAAAGCGGACCCGTTGCCTACAATACCGGCCATCGCATAGCCACCGTCAAAATCCCTACATGACCTTCTTAGGATTCTGGCCATATCCAACTCATTTTCGATCACATGGGTGATCTGCTCATTGGAAAACTGGTGCTTGTATTTGTCAAAAATACGTTGGTTCTCTTCATCGAGAAAATGACCGATTTTCTCCATCACCGTGACAGTATCGGTTTTTTCCTTCGGGTGTTGCCCCAGCTGCACCAGCTTATCAAAAAGCTCCTCCACATTGGTCATATTGAAGTTACCCGCCATTACCAGGTTACGGCTTCTCCAATTGTTTTGCTTTAGGAAAGGGTGACAAGTCTCTATGGAGTTTTCGCCATGTGTCCCGTATCTCAGGTGTCCCAGCCAAACTTCCCCCGTGAAAGCAATATTCTCCTTCAGCCAATTTCCATCAGAAAGAGCATCATGCCCTCCGATTTTCTTGGCTTTCTTGTATTTTCTGTTGATTTTGTCAAAGATATAATTGACTGCTGAAGGCTCTATTGACCTATATCTACTGATATATCGAGTCCCTGGCTTGGTGTCTATTTTGACGTTGGCGACACCTGCACCATCCTGACCTCTATTGATTTGTTTTTGCATCAGGACATAGAGCCGATTAGAGGCAAAAGCTGCTGTCCCATATTTATCAATGTAATACTGGGCAGGTTTTCGCAATCTAATCATTGCTATGCCGCATTCGTGTTTGATAGCGTCACTCATAGAGTCTGGCAAATGTTATTTTGAAGAATCAAAGGTAATTGTTTTTTGAAGATATATTCGGCAAAATAAGTTCTCTTTGCCTCCTATAAATTTGGCAATCCGATCTTAATTTGATCTATCTCAAATTCACCTCCAACCAATCCATGCTTAGTTATTAGTACAATTTGGCCGGTCATTCCACAGGTGCAGTCGGTGATTTTCCTTCAAATCATTGCTATCTCTTCCCAATCGTAGTTGGCACAATGATAGCGGCTTGAAATGTAGTGTCGGAATCCTCTTAACCAATCAATGGATTCCCTTTAACCCCGACTCCTACGGCTTGAATAATTTTTTATTATTTATGGCCGAAAGCTCAATATTAGTTGCTCAATCACCTAAGTAAAAATGCATCGGACACTTGTCTGGTGCTTTTTTTGTTAATTAGCCTTATAAAGAAAGTTATTCATGAAGCATATATTATTAGTTGAGGATGACCTGACCTATTCAAGAATCGTTAAAACCTTTCTTGAGAAAAATGGTTTTACTGTCCAGACGGCCGTCA
This sequence comes from Algoriphagus sp. 4150, assembly GCF_031457395.1. NCBI lineage: Bacteria > Pseudomonadati > Bacteroidota > Cytophagia > Cytophagales > Cyclobacteriaceae > Algoriphagus > Algoriphagus sp. 4150. The sequence continues at coordinate 110,905 of NZ_JAVDWS010000015.1, read as the reverse complement.
AAGTAAAAGAAGCACAGCAATTTTTTAGCAACTCAAAATTTGATTTGATCATTGCGGATTTCAGGCTTCCTGATGGTACAGGGATGGAACTACTTCAATGGTCAAAAAGCAACTATCCACACACTCAGGTGATCCTGATCACCCATTACTCGGATATACGGATTGCGATCAAAGCCATGAAGCTGGGAGCTTTTGAATACATCACTAAGCCTATCAATCCTGATGAGCTTTTGGCCACCGTCAAGGAGTCTCTTTCTGCCAAAATAACGGAACACGCTCCGGCAGCCTCTTCCGAAGTCGGAACATCCTCTGCAGCGCCTAAGAAAAACTTCAAAAGCAGCTATGTGGTAGGTAGCTCTACAGAAGCGGAAAAACTGGAAAAACACATCCAACTCGTCGCTCCCACAGACTTGAGCGTGCTTGTTCTTGGAGAAACAGGCACCGGTAAAGAATTTATTTCCAGAAGAATCCATGATTTATCCACACGAAAAGACGGCCCATTTATCGCGATAGATTGTGGAGCTTTACCCAAAGAACTAGCCGGCAGCGAACTCTTTGGTCATGTAAAAGGAGCATTTACAGGAGCTCTGGAAAATAAAACCGGCCACTTCGAAATGGCAAATGGCGGCACAATATTTCTGGATGAAATCGGAAACTTAAGCTACGAAGTTCAAATACAGCTTCTCCGGGCAATTCAGGAAAGAACAATTCGCAAAATCGGGGGAAATAAGGAAATTCAAATCGATGTAAGGATTATTGCTGCTACGAATGACAACTTATTGATACAGGCAGGTGATGGTCATTTCCGTGAAGATCTGTACCATAGATTAAATGAATTTACGCTGAGTGCTATTCCTCTTCGAAGCAGAAAAGAAGATTTGGAAGATTTTGCAGATCAGTTCCTCGAAGAAAGTAATGAGAGACTTGGAAAAAATGTAAAAGGATTTTCTCCGGAAGTATGGGAGATATTCCTTGCTTACGATTGGCCCGGCAATTTGCGGGAATTGAGAAATATAATCAAGCGCGCAGTTTTACTTTCTTCTGAGTTTCATGTAGAAAAAGAAGCATTGCCTGCGGATTTGTATGAACCTTCGGCCGGCATAGTGGGAACTAAGGGAAATATAAATTCAACTTCCCGTACACCCGACCTGCCTTCTCCGAAAGATTATAAATCGCAATGGGTGGAACAGGAAAAAGAATTGATTCAAAAAGTCCTGATGGACACCAAATTCAACAAGTCCAAAACAGCCCGAATCCTAAATATGGATCGCAAGACGCTGTATAGTAAGATGGAGAAATACGGATTGGACTAATTTGTTACGTTTGCAGTTTTTTCGATGGTCTCGGTAAGTGCTGTCAGCAAGATGCGGATCTCCTCATCCAGCTGGTTCAGTGTATTGCCGAGACCATTTTTATTCCCTATTTTCAGACTGTTTTCCACTTTTCTGGCGATATGCCCGGCTGAGCTTTTGATTTGCCCAAGACGGCTCCCAAGCTGATGACAAATCTCCAAGATTTGGTCAAAGTCATCGTTCATGCGGGCTTTTTTCATTTTTTCAAGATCTTTTCGGGTTTCGGATATCAATTCCCTAACGATATCCTGAAGCAATAATTCATCCCCCATACAGAACCTAGCCAAGTCCTTCAGCTGAAATAATTCGCTCTCAGTTTCGCTTATTGTCTGAGTTACCGGCGTGTCTTTCACTATATGGTTTGGAAAAAATTTACCTAGGCATTCAATCAATACACGTTCTTGGAAGGGTTTAAAAATAATCTCTGTAAAACCGCTTTCCATCATTTTTTCCCGTTCTTCCACGAAGACATTTGCAGTCATTGCCAGAATCGGCATATCCATGTACATGTCTATAGACCGTAATTTTTTCACCACATCAAAACCTGAAAACTCCGGCATCTGTATATCCAAAATAGCCAGATCAAAATCAATAGCCACAAACTCATCCCGAAAGTTGGTTCCTCCTGTATAAGCAATAATAGAAGCCCCAAAGTAGCTTAGAATAGTCTCCAAATACCTGATCCCAACTTTATCATCATCTACAAGTAGTATTTTCACCCCCGAAAGATCAAGGGAAACAATTTCATCCGGGTTGAATTCTACCACCTGAGCTTCTGTCGCTGTCATGGGCAAACTCACCAGCATTGTAGTCCCCTCATGCTCTACACTAGACGCAGTAATCTCGCCATCCATCAAGGACACTAAGCGTTGCACAATCGCCAATCCAAGCCCGGTACCACCATATTTTCTAGAAATCGAAGTGTCTGCCTGATCAAATTCCCTGAAAACTTTCTCTAACACCTCCGCAGACATTCCTATACCCGTGTCCTTTATTTCCACAGTTAGCACACCTTTACCCCACCCCACATTTACCCGGATTGAGCCTTCAGAAGTAAACTTGAATGCATTACTCAGCAGGTTGTTCAGTATTTGCTTAAGTCTTAGCTGGTCCCCGATCAGCCATCTGTTTTCCGGAAGATCCAAGAACCATTCAAAACCTATCTTCTTCTCTGCAGCCTGTAATTCGAAGAAATTCTGGAGGGAGGAAAAAAGTGATTCCGGATCAAAGGGACGTGCTTCTAACTTTAATTTACCTGCTTCCAATTTGGAGAAGTCCAGCACCTCATCTACTATTTCCATTAGTGTATCCGATGCAAAACCTATCATCCTCAGGTGAGATTGCTGACTGGAATCCAGTTCCGACTTCTCCAGTACCGACCTGTATCCCTGAATCACGTGGAGCGGATTTCGAATCTCATGACTCATATTGGCTAAAAACTCCTGTTTGGATCTCGCCAATTGCTCGGACTTCAGCCTGGAAGCCTCAAGGTTCTCCTGATATTTCTTTGTGACTTTGATTTCCTTCAAAATCGAATAAACCATGATCGCCGCACCTATTACAGCCAAGATTACAATCATAATCAAGAAATACGTCATGTCATATGTCAGCTTATATGCCGAATCATTCTGACTGTTTGATTTCTCCAATGCCCTCTGTTGCAGTGTACTTACCAGATTTTGAATGGTACTGATAACCTTACTTTGGCTAATAGAAATATCAGCTTCCATTTTAGCCAGTCTCTGTCTCTGAAAAGACTCTTCCCTATTCACTCTGTTGATTACTCCCTTGATATTGTAGAGTACACTGTCCAATGTCTGACTTGGTGGTAAATTGGGATCCCGGAGATTCTGTTTTTGCAAATCCCGTAGATAAGCAATAGACCTATCATCTTCCTTGGCTATGATAGCCTGATTGGTCTTGGCTTCTTTACGCAAAGTAATTTCCTGCTCCAGTTCATTGAAAAGGTAATCTTTCGGGTTGATCTTGCCAATAGGGCGTAGCTCCAACGTAGCAGCACGCCTGCGGATTCCCAACTCTACTTTGTTTAGCGCTTCTTGGGTAAAATTCTTGTTGACTAAGTTTGTCTTTACATCGTACAGGTTGACATAGCCAATAATAAGCGTATCCAGATTGGTTTGTATACTATGTATATAAGTGCTCTCAAGAGAATCCTCGGCAAGGGAACCTAATTCCTGCAGCTTATTCTTGAGAGAAATCACACTTGAGTCCTGTACTCTGAAATCCGCGTCTATCCCGGAATGGTCCAGTTGGGTGATCTGAATAATCTCGGATTGAAGTTCATTCAGGAGATTGAGTTTCTGATTTGGCTCAGCTAGCTCCTTCATCGTAGCAAGGAGTCTATTCTGGGTATAGTAGGTCAATCCAGCCATCCCGATCAGGAAAATAGCGGCTATGAAAAAGCCGGTAACGACTTTCCCTGCGGTACTGGAACTTGGGGATTTTCTCATCTTCAAAAACACATTACCCCGGGAACCAATAATTATTCCAAGTGGGGATTAAAACTTCATGACAGTGTAGCCTTTCGGAACATACGTAGTCACAGTAGTCAAAGCCGAAAGTGCCACATGCACGCCGGGATATAAATCACCTTTTTTCAAATCTCTGGCATGTAGGGATTGCCCACAAACCAGCACCTCTACACCCGCAGCTTCCAATGCCTCATACACCGGAAGATTCGGGTTGTCTATACTGAAACGTTTATTGTACTCCTTATTGTTCAGCAAAGTAAAGATCGCCCCGCCATGAACCACTACTTTCACGTGCATGCGTTCAGCAGGGACTCCTGCCAAACCGTGAAGATTCATCATTCTGGCTACATTGTCGACCCAGCGGCTAATCTCAGTGTTTTCTGCACCACCGGTAGACATATCCACTAAGATATGATATTCCAGACTGCCATCAGGTCTCTCTGTTGCGTCAGGAACTTCATAAATTCCCCCAAACCCTTTTACTAAAGGAAATTGGGTAGTTTGGGCAAAAGTAAACCGGGCAGCAAAAAGCGCAAAACAAAAGATAGACGAGGCTAAGAAACGATTCATAGGTTCATGATTAGGCTGAAAATGTAAGGAAAATATTGGGGAGAAGGGAGAGTTTTAGTCAAATAGTAGTTGAATAGCCCTTAAAAACAGGAAGGAGAATACACGATATCTGTATAGAAGAATCCAAGTAAAGATAACCGTGCGGTGGAGACTGTCTCCTTCTCCTTAATAACGAATAACAGTGTGCAGTTCTGCTGCTGAAGAAGCACAAAAAGCTATCTTTGAAAACTGAAACCGATTGATAAAACCATTATATATTCAATTGCACCCATGAACAATACAGACTTCATCGTCAATTCCATCAGAAATACATCCGGAGAACCCAACTGGCAAGAATTGCTGGAAACCATTATTTCAGCCTTTGATTGCACTACAGGGACTATCCACACACTTGATCCTACCACCAATCTATTGGTACTCAAATCCCAAAAAGGAATACCTGACTTCCTATTGCCGAAAATGTCTTCCATTCCTATCGGTAAGGGAATGGCAGGAATTGCAGCTGAGCGGAAGGCACCTGTAGAAATGTGCAATCTGCAGACCGATGATTCCGGTGTAGCACGTCCGGCAGCAAAAGAAACCAAAGTGGAAGGATCCATCGCCGTTCCCATGATGCTGGAAGGGGAATTGTATGGAACCTTGGGCATCGCCAAGTCGGAACCCTATGACTTCACCAAGTCAGAAAGTGATGCATTGTTAGCTATAGGCGAGGAAATTGTCAGAAGCATTAGCCAGTAGTCTATCACTATAATTTATTCGATAGGAAATGGCGCAAGTCTTCAGACTTGTGCCTTGTTAACTGCAGTCTCCTGACTGCCAACATTGGGTCATAAAACAGTCAAAGTGTATACAAAGAGTTTTTTTTGAGGAGGCAGGCTTGAACCGGCTAAGTGCTAAGTGCTGCTTCAGGAAAAGCAGTACAACGAACAACGATAAACTAGCCGTGCCCTCTGTGAAAACCTCTGCGCACTTTGTGGTTAAAAAACCGGAAATGGCGCAGTATTCATTATAAATCGATACCCAGCAACTCATAAAGTTCCTGACGCCCCTTGGCAGTAACAATCAACTCTCTTGAAAAATCCACTCGTTTAAACCACTGTCTATGAATTACTTTTTCCAAAAAAACCGAACCTAGCCGGCCTGCTAAATGAGGTCTCCGTTCAGACCAATCAAGACATTGACGGGTCAATGGGCGACGGCTATTCTTAAACTCTTTTTGTACAATATCAAATTGACCAAACCACTTCCAGCCCTTTTCTGTGACAAAATACTCTTTTTCACATTTCACTAAATACCCTTTCGCTTCCATTGCTTCTACAATGGAGACTCCTACATAGCCTGCCAAATGGTCGTAACATGTTCTGCAATAGTTGACCCCATTCCTTAAAACCTGCCTGCTACGCTTCTGGGACATCTGATCACTTGCAAGGTTTGCCAATGCCTCAATAGCATAAGCCACTTCCGGAGTCGAGAACGAAAAGTACCTATGCCTTCCTTGAACTTCAACCTTGATGATGTCAGCTTCAAGCAACTTTGACAAATGATTGCTTGCCGAAGTAGCCGATACATCTGCAGCTATTGCCAATTCGCTTGCTGTATATGCCCTTCCGTCAAGCAAATTCCAAAGCATTTTTGCTCTTACAGGCTCACATATCAAAGCAGAAATTGCTACAAATGTTTCTTCAACCTCCATACTTCAGTATAAAATGAAATGTAAAAGTAGGCATTGCCCTAAATTTGGACAATCATTAAAACAAGAAATATGGTAGCAGTACTATTTGAAGCATTGCCTTCCGAAGGGAAATGGGATGAGTATCTTGACATCGCAGCCGGACTACGGCCGGAATTAAGCAAAATAAAAGGCTTCATTTCTATTGAAAGATTTCAGAGTATAACCAACCCTGAAAAGGTGTTGTCATTGTCGTTTTGGAAAGACGAAGAAAGTATAAAGCAATGGCGAACCATTGAATTGCACAGAACGGCTCAAAAAAAAGGCAGAAGTTTAATTTTCAGCGATTATAGACTTAGGGTAGCGAGTGTACAGAGGGATTACGGAATGATGGACAGAGAGCAGGCTCCCGGTGACAGTACAGTATTTCACAAGTAAAACGTACTAATGAAGGATTTAGAAATTACTATAGAAAACAAAGCAGGCACATTAGCCCTTCTGGGTGAGACATTAGGAAAACATAGCATCAGCCTTGAAGGCGGTGGTGTTTTCGGTAATGGCGAACACTCAATTGCACATTTTCTAGTGGAAGAAGCAGATAGAGCAAAAGAAGTTTTAGCTCAAGTCGGAATCACCGTCACAAAAATAAATGACGTAATCGTTCAAAAGTTACAACAAGATGTACCCGGGCAATTAGGCACATTTTGCAGAGAACTAGCAAATGCCCATGTAAACATCTTGACACAATACAGCGACCATTCAAATCAATTGATCGTAGTGGTTGATAATTACGAGAAAGCGAAGGAAATATCTGACAAATGGATGCAAGTCTGGTGGAGCTAATTCCAGTGCAGTATAACCCAACTACTTTAATCAAAGAAAAGGCAAAAGCAAAAGCAGCATATAATCAATGAATTCAATTGAACTAATTTTACTAAACTTCTCCGAAATCAGAAGACGGAGCATAAAATTATGGAACGGAATTCCAGATGAATACCTGAATTGGAAACCTGACGAAAAAGCGTTTACAGTTATCGAGATGATAAGACATGTATTGGAAGGTGAGCACCTCTTCCATAGAATTGTAGAACTCCGAGGGAATTTAGGGGATTACCAATCACCCTGGGTCGAATTAAAATACTCGGATTTGAAAAACGAGCTGGAATTTTCCGGGAAATACTGGGTGGAATTCCTGGGTATGATAAATGGACTGAACGAATCTGATTTAGAGAATATAACAATTGAGAGAAAAGAAGTAGGACAAAACAAAAAGCTCGGAGATTACCTGAACCGAATCGCTTATCACGAAGCTGTTCACACGGGACAAATGTTGGGTTATTTACGAACAATCGGAATTGAACTACCCAACATATGGGATTGATGGTATAAAATTCCGTACGGAGCAAATGGGAATGACTAAAGCTGATATGGTAAAATATCTTGGCAGCCGGAGTAGAGTATGTGAGATTCTTAACAGAAAGAAAAGCTTAACTCTGGGGATGATCAAATCACTCTACAAAGGATTAAAAATACCGGCAGAGGTGTTATTAGCCTGATTGACTAACAAATCCATCCGTATGCGCCGCCATTCGTATCTTTTTCCGCCGCCGTTCGTGTCTTCAATCTTCCGCCGTCGTTCGTGTCTCCACGAACGACTTCTTACTTATAAAACAGCAATCGGGAGACGGCATTGTGTTGGATCCAAGTCAGGAGACCTGCCTGAAGAGAGGCAGGACTGAACTGGCTAAGTGCTAAGCAGTACAACGAACAACGATAAACTAGTCGTGCCCTCTGTGAAAACCTCTGCGCACTTTGTGGTTAAATACTGGAAATGACGCAAGTCTTGCTAAGTGCAGCTTCTGGAGAAGCAGCACAGCGATAAGAGCGGCAATAAAAATAAGCTTTCGCCGTCGTTCGTGTCACCACGAACGACTCTCAGCAATTAAAACAACCTAAGGCAGCAGATTAAAGCCCCCATGGGTTAAGATTACGGAATTCTCGTCCAAAGCTTCATTTGGCATGAGCTCTATCATCCCATCACTTTCCAACCCCGTTTGTACCGAGACTTTCTCCAATTTGAACCCAGTCTCGGCTTTTTCCCGCTGCACCAACACATAGCTTTCACCTTCCGATACTACCACTGAAGTTACCGGGACTATCCAAGCCTCTTTCGGGTCTTTGATCAGTTTGGCTTCCAAAAACATCCCCGGAACAAGCATCTCCCCCTCTTCTTCATTCTGCATATGTGCATGTACATTGATCTGACGCTCATTATTGATCGACTGACCTATTACAAACACCTCAGCCGCAAACGTTCTTCCGGGCAGATCAGGAATGGAGACCTGCACTTTCTGTCCCTTGTGGATATTCGCTGCGTCCTTCTCGAATATCACCAACTCAATATGCAAGTGTTCCTTGCTAATGATAGTCATAGCCTTCCCTCCAACTGCCAAAAACGATCCCTGCACCAAGTGAATTCCATCTACAAAACCCGCAATGGGCGACAGCACAGGAACTTTTGACCGAATATTTTCCGGCTTTAACTGATCTGCATTGATATTGATCATCGCCAACTGACGCTTCAAACTCTCTGCCTTGGCCTTGGTCCCCTGATAATCGGCCTCTGCTTTCAGGTAGACTTTTTGTGCGGAAATCTGTTCCCCATACAAAGTCTTCTGACGCTCAAATTCAGCCTTCAAGTAACTCAACTGGCTACTTGTCTCCAAGAAATCCTGCTGTAGCCGGATGAAATCAGGATTTTCTAAGTAAAAAAGCACTTCACCCTTCCGTACCGGCTCACCTTCCAGTTTGTTTAGCCCACTTACATATCCTCCAAAGAAAGCTGAAATCTCCTGAATCCCCTCCACAGGAACTTTCACCATCCCCTGCACGGACAAGCCTTCCGAGAATTCCTCCAGCTTTGGACTTCCCCAAGTCATCTTCATCGTTTCAAACTGCTTATGGGAAACCTTCATAAAAGAACCTGAGGATGTTCCTTCCTCCACTTCTACGCCATCACTTTCAGGACTGTCTGATCCCTTGCATTGAAAAAACAACAGACAGCCTGCCAAAAGTGAGACGTTAAGGATTGATTTTATACGGGAAATCTTCATCAGTTTAGAAGGTAGTTGATGTCCAAAATAGTTTGTTGATAGGCAAATTTGCTCTGCAGGTATTGTAGCGTGATCGTCCTGGAATTCTCCATCAGTTGCACGTACTGGAGAAAATCAATTTCTCCTTCCTGATAGGATCTTCGGGCCTGTTCGAGGATTTGAATCGAAAGCGTTTTGCCCTCTGCTTCATAATAATTTATGACCCGGATATTCTGATCCAGCTGCCGACGCAATTGCCGGGCACGACTTCCCAGCTGATTTCGATAATACTCTGCTTCAAGCTGGATTTTTTGCTGCTGATATTCGCTTGTTTTGATATGGGACTTTTGTGCTCCGAAGAAAAGAGGAACCGCTATTCCCGCCTGAAATCCCGGGTAAACCTTCGCATTTGCTCCTGGATTAGTCCCGCGAAATACATCCACCTTGATATCCGGGAGGAGTTTTCTCTTTTCCGCCTGAATCTGATATTCAGACTGACTGACAGCATTTTCATAATATTCCACACCGGGATGCGCTGACCAATCTTCCGGCAAAGAAGAGTCCAATGAAATATCTTCCTCCGCAAGCATGAGTTCTCCTTCCCAATTCAGCAATAATTTCAGTTGATCAAGAGCTATCAGGTAGTTTTCGTTGGCCTCACTACTCTTGAGACTGATTTCCTGACGTTTGCCTTCGGCTGTGAGTTTTTCCAGGTAATTACTTTCCCCTGTTTCAAATTTTCTCGAAGCCGCCCGGGTAAATTCTGTATAGAGTGAATCGAGATATCCATAGTTCCCTATCAGTTCCTGCCAATATTTTACTTCAATAAAGCTTTTGCTGATCTGTCCCTCCAGCGCTCTCTTTTGCAGTTCAAACTGACTGAGTTGCATTGCTGCCCCGGCTTGCAAAACATTTTTCTGTGCTCCATAAAGTGTAGGAAAGGCAAAACTTTGGCTCAGTCCCCATACCCTATTATAGATTCCGTTTTCGGCGATGTCATTTTTGTCTTCCGCATAATAAATATTCGTCTTGTCAGGATTCCAGCCTTGGCCAATTGTGGCATTGGCCATCTCAAGCGACTTGTCGGCTGCCTTTATTGTGAGATTTCTCTCCAATCCCAGCTCCACAGCCTGCTCCAATGTAAGCGGAGACTCCTGTGCCTGCACAGCAAAAGTGCACATTGAGATCAACACCAAGGAGACAGAGATCTTCTTGCCAATTGAAGACGGGCCTGATTTACTCTTAAACAAAACATACAATACCGGAAGCACGATCAAGGTCAGGAAAGTGGCGGAAATCAATCCTCCCACTACTACCGTAGCAAGTGGTCGCTGCACTTCCGCTCCAGCTGAATTAGAGATTGCCATAGGCAAAAAGCCCAATGCGGCGGCTGAAGCAGTAAGCAATACAGGTCTCAAGCGCTCTTTTGCTCCTTTTATCACTAAGTCTTTGATGTTGGTGTAATGGGACTCCATAGATTTGAAATGCTCGATCAATACGATACCGTTCAGCACGGCTATGCCGAAAAGCGCAATGAATCCCACTCCCGCAGAAATACTGAATGGCATGCCCCTAGCCCACAGCAGCACGATCCCTCCTATTGCCGAAAGTGGAATCGCGGAGTAAATCATCAGTGCATCACGGGTAGAGGAAAATGCAAAATAAAGCAGCACGAAAATCAGAAATAAGGCGATCGGAACGGCGACCATCAGCCTGTTTCTGGCCTTTTGGAGATTCTCAAACTGCCCTCCATAATCTACTCTATAGCCTTCGGGAAGATCAATTTGGCTAGCGATGATTCCCTGAATATCATCGACCACAGACTGTAAATCACGATTTCTCACATTCACCCCGATCACTACTCTTCGGTTGGTATTGTCACGGGAGATCTTTGCAGGTCCTTTGGTATAGCTGATTGTTGCCAACTCCGAAAGCGGTACTGAGCCTCCGTTGGGGAGCTGAATCGAGGCCTGCTCCAGATGTCTGATATCCTTGCGGAAAGGCTCCGCAAATCTCACCACCAAATCAAATTGCTTCTCACCTTCGAAGACCGTTCCTGCAGTCATTCCGGCAAAGCCCATCGTCACCACCTCATTCAGATCAGAAATATTCAATCCGAACTTGGCAATTTTGCTCCGGTTGTACTCAATTTTCATCTGCGGCAAACCGTCCACTTTTTCTAACACAATATCCGCTGCACCTTCCACTCCACGGATTGCCGCTTCGATTTCCTGGGCTGTTTTCAGCAGCACATCTAAGTCCTCACCGAATACCTTTATTGCCAAATCGGCACGCACACCCGTAATCAGTTCATTGAATCGCATTTCTATCGGTTGGGTAAATTCATATTCCATCCCGGGAATGACTTCCAGTGCTTCCTTGAATTTATCTGCAAGCTCATCCTTGGTTTCGACGGTGGTCCACTCCGAGCGGGGTTTCAGCGTTACGATCACATCACTTTCCTCCATGGACATGGGATCTGTGGGGATCTCGGCAGCACCGATTCGGGTTACTACCTGGTTTACTTCCGGGAATTCTTTTAGGATTTTCTCTATCTCCGTGACAGTTGCCACTGTGTTGGTAAGTGTAGTACCCGTTTTCAAAAAAGGCTGAATCACAAAATCCCCCTCATCCAGCGTGGGCACAAACTCGGATCCCATGGTAGAGAAAATCAGGATCGCCCCACCCAACAACCCAAAAGCTGAAATCAGCACAGCTCTGGTATGATCCAAAGCCCAGGTAATCGCCGGTCCGTAAATCTTGTTCAGCCCATTGATGATTCTGGTGGAAATATTTTTTGGCCCCGGAGGAGTGGTCTTGAGAAAAAGTGCTGAAACTACCGGGACGTAGGTCAATCCCAGAATCATTGCCCCGATCAAGGCAAAGGAAAATACTTCAGCCATAGGGCGAAACATCTTTCCCTCAACACCTGTCAGGGATAAAATCGGGATAAAAACAATGATGATAATAAGCTGTCCAAAAATTGCCGAGTGCATCATTTTGGACGCTCCGGTAAAAGAAATTTCATCCTTCTTAGCCTGTCTTTGAGACTTGGACAATCCTGCCAACTGATGATCAGTTCTGGTGAATTGGAAGGCAATGAATTCTACAATAATCACCGCTCCATCGATGATGATCCCAAAATCAATGGCTCCCAAACTCATCAGATTGGCATCGACTCCAAAGATGTACATCATGGAGAGCGCAAAAAGCAAACTCAGTGGAATCACTGAGGCCACCACCAATCCCGACCGTAAGTTCCCCAGGAGTAACACCACCACAAAAACCACGATCAGGCAACCCAAAATCAGGTTTTCGGCAATCGTGAAGGTTGTTTTACCAATCAATTCAGATCTGTCCAGAAATCCGTTGATGACAATCCCTTCCGGAAGGGAAGTTTTCATCTCTTCCAATCGCTCCTTCACCCGGTCTATCGTTCCTTTGGAATCGGCTCCTTTCAGCATCATCACCTGTCCCAGCACTTTTTCACCTTCGCCGTTTGCGGTGATCGCCCCAAATCTATTTGCATGCCCAAAGCCTACTTCAGCAATATCACGAACATAAACAGGAGCTCCATTTCTTACTTCTACGACTATATTCCCAATATCCTCCAAGCTGGTTACCAATCCCTCTCCACGGATAAAAAAGCTTTCGTTAGTCTTTTCTATATATCCTCCGCCTGCAATGGAATTATTCTTTTCCAAGGCGTGATATACCTCAGCAATATCAATTTGCATCCCCTTCAGTCGCTCCGGATTGATGGCTACCTCATATTGCTTCAGAAAACCACCCCAAGTATTCACTTCCACTACACCTTCTATTCCCGAAAGCTGTCTCCTGACTACCCAATCCTGAATAGTGCGCAGATCAGTAATGTCATAGTTGCTTTCATAGCCCGGCTTTACATCGATCACATACTGAAAGATCTCTCCCAGACCGGTGGAAATCGGCCCCATTACGGGCGAACCGAATCCTGCGGGGATTCTTTCTTCGGCTATTTTGATGCGCTCCGCTATTAACTGCCGTGGAAGATAGGTCCCCATTTTATCTTCAAAAACAATCGTAACTACCGAAAGCCCAAATTTGGAAACAGAGCGGATTTCGATCACCCCGGGGAGATTCGCCATTTCCAGTTCTACCGGATAAGTCAGGTATTTTTCCACATCTTCCGTTGCGAGATTTCTGGAAGTGGTGATCACCTGCACTTGGTTGGTGGTGACGTCAGGCACAGCGCCTATAGGCAGATTGCCCAAAGCAAAAAAACCAAAACCTATCCAGGCTGCAATAAAAATGAAGATGATCAGCTTATGGGCAATACTCCATTGTATAATTCTATCTAACATGCGAGAGGTAGTAATTGAATATGATTTCCCTCATTCATCCCAGTAGTTCTACCTTCTTTGTTTAAGCAGACGGAAGACCGATGACAGGTGACCGAAGTAGCCTCATCACTAAGGTTTAGCAAAACTTACGACGCTTTAATCTTTTAACCGGCAATTGAGAGGAAATACAAATTGAATTACAAAATTGGCCCAAAGCCTTCTCATCGCCTGAAAAACTCCCTTAAGATTGTCTTAAATCTCAGTGCTAAAAATCAATCGAAATGTACTCCCTTTACCTTTTTCACTTTCTACCTCCACCCGGATTCCGGATTCCGTCGCGAGTTTCTTCACGATAGCAAGTCCAAGTCCGGTACCCTGAATAGGGTTTCCAGATTCATTAGCCTCTCTATAAAATGGATCAAAAATTTTACCCAATGCTTCGCCGGATATTCCCTTTCCCTCATCTCTGACCGATAGGTAAGGTAATCCTTCACGCATCCCTACCCTAAACTGGATTTTGGTAGCCGGAGGAGAGTATTTGATGGCGTTTTGGGTGAGGTTAGTCAATATCATCTGAAGGGACTTCTCATTGGTAAGCGTAAAAAGCGGCGTGGACAGGTTGGCCTCCACTACAATTTCCCTACCCGAATCCAATCTTGCCTGCTGCACAAAATCCTTCGTAAAAGAAACCAACTCCACTTCTTCCCGGCTCATTTTTCCTTTACCCACTCTTGCCAGGGAAAGTAACTGATCAATCATCTCTGACATACGGTCTATACTCCCCAAGGACATTTTGATCTTTTCCACATACTCCTCCGAAGTTCTCGGCTTACGTATTAAGACTTCGAGCGTGCCCCGCAATACAGCCAGTGGAGTTCTCAGCTCATGGGAGGCATCAGAGGTGAACTGCTTCTCCCGGGTCAACGCCTGCTCCAACCGGGCCAGCAGCTCATTAATCGAGCGGGTGAGCTGGGCGATTTCATCGTTTGGATCGGCTACCGGAATCCGTTCATTGAGGTTTCTTTGGGAGATCAGGTTGGTTTTCTGAATAATCTTCTGAATAGGCTGAATACTTTGGCCTGCCAAATACCGCATTGCCAAAAACAAGGATATAAGAATTCCCGGATAGAGAATCATCAAGATATTCCTCAGATTGGTCAGCAGTTCTCTGGCATCTTCAAATGACTTCGCTACCAGCATATATCCCTCTTGCTTTCCGGCATGATTCAGCGGAATCTGCATTTGGCGCACTTCTCTGTCGCCGGCCTTCAGTGTCCAGGCCTCGTTGTTTTCTCCCCGTCCGGGATAAAAACTCAAGTGATGCTCTCCAAGGTTTGGGGACCTATCCATGGAATTCCCCTGCATATCCACGATTTCTATAAAGATAGGATTGAGCTGGATCTGGCTATGCTCCTGCTCTTGCCACTCATCCTTATGCACAAATCTTATTTCCCCATGTACCAAAAAAATCTGCCCCACATGCTTATCAGTCTCCAGTTTCAGCTCCCGGTCTATGCTCTGAACCACCGTATAGTCCACCACCAGATAAATAATGGCAAACACTACCAGCACGATCAATGCCGTCACCAGTGTAAGCCTTCGCGCTATCCGTTCTTTGTACGAAACATTCATAGATCTTTGGCGATATAGCCTATTCCCCTCACCGTCTGTATGTAATCTTCATTGGTATTGAAGTTTAACTTTTTCCTGAGTGAATTCATGAAAACGTCAATCACCCCTGTATTATACTCAAAGTGTATATCCCAAACTTCCTCTATGATCTTGGTGCGGCGGCATACCTGATTCTTATTTTTCATCAGGTATTCCAACAGCGCAAACTCCTTTTGGGTTAGCTGAACTTCTTCCTCTCCCTTAAGTACCAGATGCCTGCCCGTGTAGAGGGTAATAGGCCCAAGAGTATATTTCTCTTCCGAAATATCCTTGGCCCGCAACTGCACCCGGATCCGCTCCAATAATTCTTCAAAGTGAAAAGGCTTTTTGATGTAATCATTTGCGCCGGACTGTAGTCCCGTGATTGTTTCTTCTACAGTGTCTTTTGCAGTAAGAAAAATGACCGGAGTACTCGGAAATTGCTTTCGGAAATCCATGCATAACTCCAATCCACTTATGACCGGAAGCATCCAATCCAGTAGCAAAAGATCATACACACCGCTAAGCGACATCTGAAGACCTGTTTGACCATTTTCAGCGATATCCACCTGATAGGATTCCTCTTCCAATCCTTGCTTTAAAAATCCGGAAATCCCCGGTTCATCTTCTACGACTAGAATTCGCATGATTGCTCTTTTTTAACCACAGAGAGCACAAAGGTCACGCAAAGGCCGCTGTTACGTTGCCTAACTGTAAAGAAAAGTTGTACATTTTTTCTCATTGCCCTAAAGGTCTCAGTTGTAATTGATTTTTGCTGCCCAAAAGTTAGCAATTCAATCCAAGTCCTATAATCCTAAAGCTTAAGATTCTCTTAAAGTTTTGTGGATGCTGATATGTTAACTGCCCGATTGAGGATTGAAAACATTCAAGCCAAGCGCTTAGATAAACGGGTCAGCAGAATGAACAATTGAATAATTGACAATTGAAGATAAAGGGAATTAAAAGATGACGCATATCTTTAACAAAAAGTAAGACTTCCCGTTGGAAAAGCAATATGAACTCATTTTTTCAGAAGGGAATGGACTAACTTGAGTGATAGATTAAGTAACAACACAAAAAATATTCGGAGATAAATAAATTACCTTCAACATCAACAGGCGTACATTCCCTTTAACCGGTCAATTGACCAGCTATTTAATTCTTCACCATGTGCATTGTAATGGCCAAGGTGATCAGCCTAAAACCCCATATCGCACAGGATAACCCTTGCTATCAAGGCCTGGAAACCCGATATAGAAACGAAAATAAATGATATTACTGAACATATTTGAGACAACCTTACCTCTGACTAATCCGGTATTGAAATTCCTTTTGATATTGGTGATAATCCTGTTTGCCCCAATAATTCTAAACAAAATAAAGATCCCTCATCTTCTCGGGCTGATTATAGCAGGCGCGGTCATTGGTCCAAATGGCATTAATCTCATGGTAAGGGACAGCAGTATCATCCTTTCAGGCACGGCCGGACTTCTATACATCATGTTCCTTGCAGGCTTGGAGATAGACTTAGCTGACTTTAAGAAAAACAGCAAGAAAAGCTTGGTATTTGGTTTGTTTACCTTCATTATCCCAATGATTCTGGGAACATTAGCAGGACTCTACGTCTTGGAATTCTCATTACCGACTTCTGTTTTATTGGCAAGTATGTTTGCCTCCCATACACTGATAGCATACCCATTAATAAGTAAAATGGGTGTGGCAAAAAACAAAGCGGTCAATATCACCGTCGGCGGCACTATGATCACGGACACATTGGCCCTGTTGGTTCTTGCAATAATCGTCGGAATGACTGCAGGAGAAGTAAACACCGAATTTTGGGTGAGGCTATCGACTTCCATTCTTGTGTTTGGCTTGATTGTAATGCTGCTTTTTCCGATAATCGGACGTTGGTTTTTCAAGCGGTTTGACGACAATGTTTCCCAGTACATTTTCGTGCTGGTAATGGTTTTCCTTGGTGCCGTTCTCGCAGAGATGGCAGGGATTGAGGCCATTATTGGAGCGTTCTTGGCGGGACTTGCTCTTAATAGGCTGATTCCCCATACCTCCCCATTGATGAATCGGATTGAATTTGTCGGGAATGCCATTTTTATCCCATTTTTTCTTATTGGTGTAGGGATGCTCATTGATTACCGCGCATTTTTCAAAGATATAGAAACAATCAAGGTTGCTTTTGTCATGATCGTGGTGGCCACCACGGCCAAATTCCTTGCGGCGTGGATCACTCAAAAAACCTACAAATTTTCAATTGACGAACGGAGGCTTATTTTCGGATTGAGCAACGCCCAGGCAGCAGCAACTTTGGCAGCGGTTTTGGTTGGTTACAATATCATCATCGGGGAAACAGAAACAGGAGATCCTATCCGTTTGCTAAACGAAAGTATCTTGAACGGCACGATTTTAATGATACTTTTCACTTGTACTATTGCCTCATTTGTAGCCCAAAAAGGAGCCAAAAACATTGCATTGTTGGAAAGTTCGGATACCGCCATTGAGGATGATGAAAATCAGGAAAAAATCTTAATCCCTATCAGTAACATTGAGACAACTGATGAATTGATAAATTTAGGGGTCACCATAAAATCAAAGAAAAACAAAGACGGACTTTATGCGCTCAGTATTGTGGACAATAATACAATGGATGGATCCGCCGACAAAAAAGCCAAGAAAATTTTAAGCAAAGCGGCTGTCACCGCTTCAGCAACAGACAATGTGCTGCACGAATTACTCCGGTACGACCTAAACATCGTGAACGGCATCACAAGTGTAGCCAAAGAGCATAAAATCACAGATATCATCTTGGGGCTTCATATCAACAAAGGCATTTCAGATTCCTTTTTGGGACATCTTACAGAGGGTATTTTGACAAAATGCAGGACTACCACATTGATTTATAAACCCGCCCAACCTTTCGGAACAATCAAAAGACATATCATCATCGTTCCCAAAAACGCGGAAAAAGAAATTGGCTTCCCATTCTGGATTATAAAAGTATGGAACATAGCGAGGAACTCAGGTGCCAAACTACTGTTCTATGCTACTAAGGAAACGCTGAAATTTATCCAGGAAATTCAATCGAAACATCCAATAGAATGTGAGTTTGTAGAATTCAATGATTGGGATGACTTCTTAATTCTTGCCCGGGACTTCCATCAAGATGACAATCTCATAATTGTACTTAGCAGAAAAGATAAGCCCTCATACCTTACTAATATGACAAAAATACCCTCGTATCTAAATAAATACTTTAAGAACACAAGTTACATTCTAATCTATCCTATGCAGGCAGGAGTAAAAAACACGTCCGAAATTGACCTCACAAACCCCACAATTATAGAACCGCTCGAAAAATTGGATGAAATAGGAAAAACGATTGCCAAAATGTTCAGACGAAAATAAGCCTGACAGTAAATACATTTCTAATGAGTGCAACTACTTCTCCGAAAGTAAAAAAAAGTACAATCGCCCTTATTTCGGTTGGATTATTAAATTTGGTACACGGCACGCTCCATGTAATTCAGTTCCTTCAGTCAATTATGCTGATTGCCTATTCTACTGAAAAACCGGATCACAGCTCCAACAGCATGCTGGACAACATGCTACACCATCCCATGCTGGCATTTTTATGGGCAATTATAGGCTTGTTGACATTTATAATTGGCGTAAAAGACTTTCTCCACCACCGAAAACATGGAAATAGTCACAAGCATTAACAATAATCCGAACTAGGAAAAACCCCAAAATCTATCAGCCAAACCAACTTTGCAATTGAATGGTAAGCATAGCAGACATATCAAATGAAGTTTTTATCTCAATTGCAGTAATTGGGTTTAGCTTCCTTTTGACCAGTGTCTACCTGCTCCTTAGACTTGCCAGATCAGAAAAAAAAAGAAAGGAATCTGAGGACAGGTTCCAGCAACTGGAAAGCAAAATCAATACACTGGAATTACAAACCCTAGAATCGAAACTCAATCCGCATCTTTTCAAGAATATTCTTAATTCTATACAATCACATGCTTATCAAACCTATTTTGCTTTAGACAAATTAGCCAATGTACTGGATTACATTCTGTACGAAAGCAGAAACAAATTTGTAACGCCAAAGGAAGAGATTGATTTTGCCCTAAACCTAATTGAAATTAACAAAATAAAGATTAGTCCGCTGTTTGAGTTAAAAGTAAAGACAAAAATCAATGAATCAGAACCTTTATTTGAACAGCGACTATTGGCCCCGCTTATCTCAATAGATCTCATCGAAAATGCATTTAAGCACGCCGATTTACAAAGTTCCGATGCTTTTGTTTCGGTAATATTTGAGTTTAAGGAAAACACTTTTTCACTAACCGTATCCAATAAAATGTCGGGCAAAAAACCGATGAAAAAAGAAAAAAGCGGCATTGGCATAGAAGTTTTAGAACAGCGGTTGAAAATCATTTATCCCGACAATTTCAAACTCAACCGGTTTATCGAGGGAGATGTTTACATAGCACATTTAAAAATCAATCTACTTGAACACAAAGCTAAAATGCTTGCTGCTAGATGACGAGCTGCCGGGACTGACTTACTTGAAAATGCTATGCGAACAACTTCCTGACCTGGAGGTCGTGAAAGCCTATAATAATCCCATAACTTTTGTGAACGAAGCATCCAATCTGGAATTCGACTTTTGTATTTTAGACATTGAGATGCCGGAGATGAATGGCTTGCAGATTGCCAATTTATTGAATGGAAAACCTGTAATCTTTGCCACCGCCTACAAAGAATATGCAGCAGAAGCATTTGACCTTAACGCATTGGATTATATCAGAAAACCCATCAAACTAGACCGGTTAAAGCAGGCTATTGAAAAAGCGAAAAAATACATTGGCAATTCGGAAAATCAACTTCCAAAAACATACATCCAATTAAACACAAATAAAGGAAAGGCTATTCTGTTTTTTGACAAAATCGCCTACATCAAAACCTCAGAAAGTGATAGTCGCGACAAGGTCTGCCGGCTGTTTGACGGTGAAGATTTTATTCTGAAAAACATCACGTTCGATAAACTGAACGAATTACTTCCATCACCTGATTTTTGCAGAATCAATAAAAAAGAACTGCTTTCGATAAAGGCTGTTCATGTCTTTTCCTTTGATGAAATCACTACCAATTTAATGAATGATCAAGGGAAAAACGTCAAACTTTCCCTAAGCGAAAATTACAGAAATGAATTTCTGCAAAAGGTCAAGATCTAATTCATTACATATTTTTTCCGCCTTATTACATTCCGACTCCTTTTCAGTCCATTGCCGAATTCTTACTCCTGATTAACCTGCATCTTTGTAAGGTAAAACGACATTGAATAGGGTGGCAAAAAGCTCTGCCGCATCTCAGGATCCTATACGCCGACAAAATACTTGGCTCCAATTAACTGGTAAAATCATGAAAACGAGTTTCAAAGAAATAGATAAAGGAATCGTTGGGAGCTTAAATTTCCCCAACTCTGATGTCCTAAGAACAGATAAGAAAAAAAGCCAACGTCAGCATAACTTAGAACGTGCAATGGCATTGGGCAATTTGGAACAGATCAAGGTCAAAATTTACTTTGAAGACAGCAATGAAAAACTGTTTGTAGACACCACTATTTGGGGGGTTACAGATGAAAGCGTGATCCTGAAGCAAGGACTAATTATCCCAAACAAAAGAATCCACAAGGTCATCTAAACCAATCTATTTTTTATAAATGAGCAAATTTAAAAACAGCTTCTTTTACGTAGGCGTAATTGGAGGCTTCACCGCATTGATGTACTGGATTGTGCTGCTGGGCGCAAAGTTAGAACAAGGCAGAGATATCATCATTCCGAATACAGGAAGAACCCAATGGCAGGAATTTATCGACTCCCTTGCCCATAATTTGGGACATCCCCTGGCTATTCTTTTGGCGCAAATTGTCACCATCATTTTAGTAGCACGTTTCTTTGGCTGGATATGCAAAAAGATAGGCCAGCCAACTGTAATAGGGGAAATAATTGCAGGGATTGTCCTAGGTCCTTCATTTATAGGACTGCATTTCCCTGAATTTTCCACCACATTATTCCCCCCTGATTCGTTGGGTAATCTCCAGTTTTTGAGCCAGATAGGCTTGATACTGTTTATGTTCGTCATTGGAATGGAATTGGACTTGAAAGTCCTAAAAAACAAGGCCCACGATGCAGTGGTAATCAGCCACGCAAGCATCATTATCCCGTTTGCTTTGGGGATGGGGTTGGCCTATTACATCTATCAGTCGTTTGCTCCTACCGGCGTGCAGTTTAGTTCGTTTGCGTTGTTTTTGGGGATTGCCATGAGCATCACCGCTTTTCCGGTTTTGGCAAGAATCGTCCAAGAAAGGAGCCTGCACAAGACCCGGTTAGGAACGCTGGTAATCACCTGTGCTGCTGCTGACGATATTACGGCATGGTGTTTATTGGCAGCTGTGATTGCTATCGTAAAGGCAGGGTCATTTGTGAGTGCTTTGTATATTATTGCCATGGCTGCGCTCTATGTTTTGTTGATGATAAAAGTGGTCCGCCCATTTCTAACCAGAATCGGGAATCTGCATCAAACCAAAGAAAGCTTGAGCAAACCCATTGTCGCAATTTTCTTTCTGACGCTGATCATTTCATCCTACGCGACCGAGGTAATTGGCATTCATGCACTTTTCGGAGCGTTTATGGCAGGTGCAATCATGCCCGAAAACATTAAATTCAGAAACATATTCATTGAAAAAGTAGAAGATGTTGCATTGGTTTTACTTCTTCCATTGTTTTTTGTTTTTACAGGTTTACGGACAGAAATCGGTCTTCTAAATGACCCTTATCTATGGAAAGTCACCAGTTTGATTATTCTTATTGCTGTAGTCGGTAAATTCCTCGGCAGTGCCATAGCGGCCAAGTTTGTAGGCCAGAACTGGAAGGATAGCTTAGTCATTGGTGCATTGATGAATACCAGGGGTCTGATGGAACTGGTGGTTTTAAACATTGGCTACGATCTTGGGGTTCTGACTCCCGAAATTTTCGCAATGATGGTAATTATGGCTTTGGTCACCACCTTCATGACAGGCCCTGCTTTGGATCTATTCAATTGGGTTTTCAAATCCAAGGGAGCAGAAATCCCATTGGAAATAAGCCAAGGCAATAAGTTTCGCATGCTGGTTTCATTTGCAAATCCTGAGCGTGGAAAGTCACTTTTGAGATTGGCCAACAGTTTCGTCAGAAAACTAAATGGAAATGCTCTGGTAACGGCAATGCATCTCTCACCCACTAACGAATTGCATCATTATAACGTGGAGGAATATGAAAAGGAGAGTTTTACACCAATCATTGAGGAATCGGAAAGATTGAATCAGAAAATCACCACGTTGTTTAAAGCCTCGAATGACATTGATTCAGACATCACGGAGGTTGCCAACAAGGGTGAGTATGATTTACTGCTAATAGGTTTGGGACAATCCATCTTCGAGGGAAGTATACTCGGAAAAGTTTTGGGCTTCACCACCCGTTTTATCAATCCGGAAAAATTATTCAATCAGGTGACCGGGAAAGAAAGTTTATTTGAAAATTCCCCTTTTGATGAAAGAACCAGAAATATTTTAAACAAAAGCAAAGTACCGGTAGGTGTTCTGATTGACAAGGACTTTTCAGATACTGAAACAGTCTTTATACCTGTATTTTCTGAGCATGACACATTTTTGATTCAATTTGCCCAAAAACTCATAAACAATTCAGAGTCCCAAATCACAATTTTGGATGTAGCGGGACAATTAAAAAACAATGCTGAATTAAAAGAAAAAATCAGGGCTATCGAGCAAAAAGCCCCCAATCATATCAGCCTATTGACAGAAAGAATTATTGACAAAGAATTTTTGGCTGATCAAAGACTGATGATTGTAAGCATAGAAAGTTGGAAAAAACTGGTGGATTCGAAGAGTCTGTGGCTGTCTGATATTCCTTCCACATTGATCTTGAAAGACAGTATTTAAGGAACTACAAAGCTTTAGATGCTAGTACCTGAGAAGCAGGACAACCGTAAATCAGCGTACGGAAATCTCTATGCCTGCCGTAGTAAAAAGATGTCCAAAAGAACACCTCCTGAAATCGAGCCTGCCTGTGGCAGGGATGATTATAATGCCTGCGACCTGACTGCCGCAGGCAGGGATTCCATCGCCTTACCTGACTAATCGGGATGGCCTTTTAAAACAAATTATAATCATATGAAATCGGAAGATCTCTTATATGTTCTAAGCCATTTCCGCCACTTTACGGGCGACCGGCTTTTTCTTGCCTGGTTTTTTCTTACGCTTATTCCACCAGATCAACGTTCCGGTAATGGGCAATGAAGTCGCTATCAAGCAGGCTACAAACCACAGAAATTTGGAAAACTGACCAAAAATATCTCCCACATGCAAAGACTTCACCGATCTGCCAATTTGCTGACGGAAAGGTAAGTCCGAAAACAAATTAGCCTCAGTTACCGATAGATCCGAAGATGACAACGTTAATTGATCAGCACCGGCTCTAGCGAAAAAACCCGTTCTATATTTACTAACTCCCACCGGATCTGAAGCTTTGGAAGGAAGAGAAACTCTAATATTACCCACATATGGAAGTTCCGCATTGGTTTTTGCAAAAACCTCATCCAGAGAAACTATCGGAAGAGGAACTTCTGAATCAACTTTCTCAGGCTTCGGCCCTCTTCCAGGCCCTTCTGCATTCCCGGCTCTAGGACTTGGTTCTTGATAGATATCCCATGTTTTTTGCCATCCTTCTCTGTACCAAGTATAAGACCAGAAAGGTCCTGTTGCCGCCATTATAAAGAGGAAGATCAAAGAGTAAAAAGCCAATGTATTATGCAGGTCATGATTCACCCGCTTCCAGTTGGCAGACCATTTTATCTTCAACCCCTGTTTCCAACTTTTTACCTTATTGGGTACCCAGATCACAATTCCCGTAATCACTCCCAAAAGAAACAGAAGCGTAGCCACTCCATTGATAAATCTTCCCAAATCACGATTTCCCATGCTTTCCAGAATTGGCTCTTCTATTCTGTCGAGCAGTAGCCATCTATGAAGACTGAACATATAGCCCATAAATTCCGCTGTTGCCGTGCGGTCAGCTGTGTTTCCTACCAGCTCACCGGAATACGGGTTGACGAAATAGGTATTTCCCCTACCCTCTTCGTCCTTTTTTTTCAAGGTGAACTGTACCGTGCGATTAGCCTCTTCGTTCCACATCACACCAACTACATTAGCATCATTTACGCTTTCCAACGATTTTTTTAATTCATCAGCTGACATACGTTGTCCGCCTTCCTCTACGAAGTACAGCTCAGAATCCATAAATTCTCTGATCTCTGTATTGTACACGTAGATAGTTCCACTCAAACAAACAGCAATAACCACCAAACCCGAAATCAAGCCTGCATACAAGTGTATTTGGTCAAAAATATTTCGGATACTTTTCCAAGTGAAAGAACTTTTTGGCTGCATAAAATGGTCAGTTTAAAGGAAATGAGAAATAATCCAGACCGCAAAAATAAGGAAGAATTTAATTATTTAGATTTAATCTAATAAAGAATTGAAAAATCCTTTTAAGTCAACTTCGGCTAGCAATTAAATCCAGAGGGTTCGTGATTTCAAAAAACCACCTACATCCAACTAGGGATCAAATGGTTAACAACGTCCTTCAAGGCACACTCATCGTAATATTTGTTTTTTACCCCCATCAATAAATTTTGAAACAAATTTTCAAGATTTATATTTCATTTATAACCACTATTTGATAGTTTAACAGAAAATATTCTATTTGAACTTCAATATTAAACCAATTTTTCAAAATTCTACGAAATCATTTACCAAATTATCAAGTGAAAGACCCATGCCTGTAAAAGTGTCAACCCAACAAGAAATCATAGAAAGGATCAAAAATGGCGATGAGTCAGCATTTATTGAAGCCTATGACCTTTACTGGAAGAGCCTGTTCAATTTTGGCTACAAAAAACTCGGCAAAAAAGAGATTGTAGAAGGGATTGTCCAAGAGGTCTTTATTGATTTTTGGGCCAAAAGAGCCAAACTAGAAATCCACACATCACTCTCCTCCTATCTCTTCACGTCAGTGAATTATAGAATCATCAACCAATACAAATCCCAGTCCATCCGGGACAAATATTCGGAGAAGGAAAAATCCAAGGGTGAACAGAACAGCCCTTCCACCGAAGAACAGATCCTCTTCAACGACCTGAAGTCAAACATCAAGAAAGTCGTCCGGGAATTCCCCTCTCAGCGCAAAAAAGTATATCAGCTCCGTTTCAACAAAGGGCTGAGCTATACAGAAATCTCCCAAACTCTGGAAATCTCTGTAAGCACGGTGGAAAAACACCTGATGCGGGCACTCAAAGATATACGGGTCAGCCTGAGAGAACTCACGCTTTCTACACTTACGTGCATTGGGTCAGATCGTCTCTTACAACTACTGGAAGGGACATCCTATCTAAATTAATCCGGGCTTTTACATAGGCTTTATTTTACGGATAGCCCGAATCATTTCTTTTGAAGAAATTGAAACAATAGGGTCTAAAAATGAATCAATGAGACCCAAAATATATAAAAATAAAAAAAATCGGTTTTTTTTCGACAAACAATGGAGGTAAACTCTGTTTGAATTGACATATACAGTATAACACAGATGTTATGACCAAAGACAATTTCAATTTGTATCAAGATGGGAATGAGGAGCCACTGCCGGAGTTTGTGGAGGCCGGCAATTCTGACTTTGTAGATCAATTGAAGATGGAAGAACAACAGGCTTTGAAGAAGAAAATCTTCAAAGGAATCAAGTCCGGGATCCGGCAACATGAGGAAAAGCTCAAAAGTAAAAAGAGAATCCTCCATCGTGCGAAAATAGCCGCCTCAATTGTGCTGTTAGTCGCTGCCAACATTGGGCTTTGGCAAACCCTGAAATCAAAAACCCAAACCTATCAAACAGGAGCAAATGAGACTTTGGAGATCAAACTCCCTGATGGATCTATTGTCTTAATGAACTCCAACTCTTCATTAACCTACTCCTATACGTGGGCTTTGGGTTTTGACAGAAAAGTGGAGCTGACAGGAGAAGCTTACTTTGACATAGCCAAAGACACGAACTCCAAACGATTTGTGATCAATGAAGGAGAAATGATGGAAGTAGAGGTTTATGGGACCGAATTCAATTTCAAAAATCAACACCCCGTGCATAAACTGACACTTATAGAGGGGAGTGTAAAACTAGGCTACCAAAGTGAAGAAGGAAATACGAGTCGCATGGTAGTCCCGGGAGAAACAATAAAACTGAACGTAGAAAACCATCAGATTGAAACGAAAAAAGTAGCCGACCCAATAAGGCTTCTGGCATGGCAAAACAGAAAACTACGGATGCAAAATGAAAGCCTCGAAGATGTGCTCAGCATAGTGACAGAGCTTTACGACATAGAATTTCAAGTTCAAAAAATACCACCAACCACCCAACTTATTTCAGGAAGCTTACCATTAACCGACAATCCAAATGAGGTGATCGAAAATATCCAAGTGCTCTTCGATACTAAAATCACCCTAGAACAAAACTCATTAAGAATACAATAGATTACAGCTTGCCCTTCGGCCGGACCGCAAGCAACAACTTTAACAGCAATAAAATTAGTTCGAGCAAAAGCTACAGAGAAACCTGCAGCGACAATTACACTAGTGAGACTTGGGCATCTATCCGACCCCGGTCTATGAATGATTAGCAATTGACCCAAAACAAACACGAGTTATCATTCTAACCACTAACCTGTTAATCTATGCTCATCAAATTTACCCGTTACCTGTTGGTTGTCGGGGTGACCGGAGTGCTCGCACTCCCAATCTCCGCAAAAGGCCAAAACCCCACCCAATCTGCTAAAGGCCCAGCTTTCGACCAGAAGTTGGATAAAAAAAATCTGGAATCATCCTTAAAAGAACTGGAAGATTTATATGCTATATCCATTGCATATCCTTCTTCTTTGCTAGACCCGGAAACACAAATACCTGCCGCCATCAACTCCAAGCTTACCGCCGAGGAAAATCTGCATCGAATCCTCAAAGGAAGCCATATCCATTTCAGAAAAGGTGCCGGAGATTTCTACATGCTTGAGCAATCAGAAACCAAGGATGCAATAATCCCTCCTACAGCCAGCCCAACCTTTCAACTACCAACTCCCGCTGCTCTGAAAGCTGAGCGCACTATCCAGGGAGTTGTCCTAGATGATGACCAAGTACCTATTCCCGGTGCAAGTATCCTGATCAAAGGAACCATGAACGGTGTAGTAACCGACATCGACGGGAAATTTTCCCTCACG
Source organism: Algoriphagus sp. 4150 (assembly GCF_031457395.1). NCBI lineage: Bacteria > Pseudomonadati > Bacteroidota > Cytophagia > Cytophagales > Cyclobacteriaceae > Algoriphagus > Algoriphagus sp. 4150. The sequence goes on along the minus strand of NZ_JAVDWS010000015.1, from coordinate 83,371 downwards.
CTAGCCGATGACAGTTCCGACGCAATCCTGACAGTCTCCTTTATAGGATTTACCACCAAAGAAATCAAGGTAGGGACAGCTTCGGTCTTCACGATCGAATTAGCCTCATCCGATCTTGCACTGAACGAAGTAGTGGTCACGGCATTCGGTCTAGAACGTGACAAAAAGGCTCTGGGATATTCCACACAAAGCATAGATGGAAACGCCCTTACAGAATCCCGTCCTACCAATGTCGCAAACAGCCTTTCGGGAAGGGTAGCCGGAGTACAGGTCACAGGCAACTCCATGCCGGGCAGCGGAGCTCACATCGTAATCCGCGGCTCATCTTCAGTAGCCGGAAACAACGAACCCTTGGTGGTGGTGGACGGAGTACCCTTAGAGCAGACATCCAGCAGACAATATGGAAATGGCCTCTCAGAGATTAGCCCGGACAATATCAAGGAAATGAGCATCCTCAAAGGCCCTACAGCTGCTGCCTTATATGGATCACGTGCTGCCAACGGAGTCATTATGGTCACCACCAAAAACGGATCCGGGACAAAAGGTATTGGAATTGAATTCAACAGTAACATGACTTTTGACAATCCACTGGTAAAGCCGGATTTCCAAGACATTTATGGCGGCGGATCCGGCTACAGAACCTGGTATGTCGATGGTAGAAATGGGTTTGATGCAGACGGTATTCGGGGAACAGCCGGAGTCGATGAAAGCTGGGGAGCCCCAATGGATGGCCGAATGGTACCGCTTTGGTATTCTGCCCCCAATAGAGTCGCTCTTCTCCCGCAGCCCAATAACTACAATGACTTCTGGGAAACGGGACAAAGCTTTTCCAATACCGTGGCACTTTCCGGAGGAAATGAACAAGGCAGCTTCCGGGTAGCAATCGGCAGACTGGATCAGACAAGTATCATGGCTGACAACGATTATTATCGTAACAACTTTAAGATAAACACCTCTTATAAATTCGTCCCAAAGCTTCAAATGAGTGTGAATGCCGAATATGTCAAATCAGGGTCTGAAAACAGAAGTTTTACAGGAAGTCAGGATTTTATTTGGGCACACAGACACACAGACTACACCAAACTTAAAAACTGGGAGGATTATTACGACATTCAAAGGCAAACATTCCGACCGGGTGACGATTACCCCTACGCCAACTGGCAACATGAATATTTTTCCAACCCCTTTTTCAACCAGAAGTATTTACCCAATTCAAATGAGAAAGACCGCTTAGTAGGAAGCTTTGCACTTAACTACGATATATCGGAGCACTTCAGCATCCTGGCCCGATCAGGAACGGATTATTGGACCGATACCCGAATAAACATTAATGGGGTAGAACGGGAAAAAAACGACACTAAGATACTTGGCTCCTATTCAGAAACAGTTATGAGCAGTCAGGAGACAAACAATGATGTTATACTGACTTATTCCAAAGACGTCAGTTCCAGACTTTCCTTAAAAATACAAGCAGGGGCAATAAACAGAGTAAACAACTACAAAAGTACTTCGGTAAATGTCACCGAACTGACAATAGACCGACTATATAACTTGGGAAATTTTGCAAGCCCCGTATTCCCGTCAAGCCTAATAAGAAAACAGGAAGTTAACAGTGTTTTTGGCTCAGCGCAATTCGGATACAACAATTACTTATTTCTGGATGTAACAGGAAGAAATGACTGGTCGAGTACACTTCCCGCTTCAAACAACTCATTCTTCTACCCTTCAGTGGCGGTGAGTGCTGTACTTACTGATATTTTCGACATTCAGTCCGGCGTTCTTTCATTTGCAAAAGTCAGAGGAAGCATAGCACAGGTAGGCAATGATGCTGACCCTTATAAGCTTGAACAAGTATTTGAATCAAAAGGACTTTGGGCCGGCACTACCCCTACTTACGCAGAATCCAATGAAATCGCCAATAGAACGCTAAAACCGGAAATAACTACCGGTAAGGAAGTAGGACTGGACTTAAGGTTCTTTGAAGGAAGAGTTGGATTGGATTTTACTTACTACCACCAATCCACTGTAAACCAAATACTTCCAGTATCTATTTCAACCGCATCCGGGTATAGCAGTCAAATACTAAATGCAGGTAAAATAACAAATCAAGGGATCGAACTGACAATCAATGCCACACCTATTAACTCCGCATCGGGATTCAGCTGGTACACCGCATTGAATTTTGCAAGAAACCGAAATAAGGTGGTAGAATTAGCCGAAGGTCTGGAGAACTACATTTTGGGAACCCAAAACTCTCTCACGTCTGAAGCACGGGTAGGCCAGCCATATGGCTCGCTATACGGAAGAAGATATCTAAGAAGCCCTGAAGGCGAACTCGTCTACACAAATGGACTTCCAATATTAGAAGAAGGCACCTATGTTTTAGGCAATATTCAACCTGACTGGATAGGCGGATGGACCAACTCATTTGCATACAAAGGTCTTGAGCTCAGCACACTGATCGATGTGAAAATGGGCGGAGACATATTCGACGTAGGAACGGGACTAGCCAGAAAAACAGGTCAATATGCCGAAACAGCCATAGGACGGGAAGAAGGAGTTATAGGTCAAGGTGTAGTAAACATTGGCACGTCGGAAGAACCGGTCTATACACCAAACGATGTGGTGGTAGATGCCACTACATTCTGGAATGCCCAGAATCCACGCACCTACCATGAAGCAGGCATTTTTGACGGCACCTTTATAAAACTCCGCGAGCTGTCTTTGGGATATGTATTTCCAAAAAGATTTATGGGCAATAAGTTCATCCAAACCATGAAGCTGTCCTTTGTGGGGCGAAACCTGGCGATTCTTTATAAAAACCATCCTCACATGGATCCCGAAGTGGATATGAAAGGTGGCAATGGACAAGGGTTTGCCTACGGACAATTACCCACTACACGGAATCTGGGATTCAATCTTAACGTGACATTCTGATCAAATCACCTACCTACTAAGAACTTATCATGAAAAGACTATACATCTCCTCCATAGCAATACTTCTTTTGACCTTCGGTACAATGACTTCCTGTACCGGGGATTTTGAAGAAATCAACACAAATCCAAACGACCCGCTTTCTGTTCCCCCATCCTTGCTTTTACCTAATGCGATTCAAGTCGTGGCCGACAGGTACTGGGGTCATAGCACTAGATTCGAAAGACTAAATATCGATGCCGCTATGTGCTGGATCCAGCATCTTTCAAGAAATATATACATCAATGCTGAAGGAGATAGCTATGAGATACCGCTCACTATCTCTTCAGGAACTTGGAACAATCTCTACAATGAAGCCCTCATCAACTTTGAAAGGGTCAAGATCTTGTCTGCACCTGGAGGAGCCTACGAAAACGCCAACTATGTGGGGATTGCAATGGTCATGCAGTCATTTACGTACGCGTATCTGACTGATGTATTTGGACCTATCCCTTACTCCGAAGCACTGAAAGGCACAGCAGAAGAAGCCATAAACTCTCCAAAATATGATTCGATGGAGGAAGTATATGCAGGTATTTTGGCCGATTTGGCAGAAGCAAACGACCTCCTCTCTACTTCCGGTCCTGCGGTAGTTGGAGATATTTTGTTTAACGGCGAAATCATGGACTGGAAACGCTTCGCAAATTCCCTTGCACTAAGAATTGCCAATAGACAAGCGGTCAAAAAGCCCGCAGAGTCAAGGGAAATCATGACTCGTATCCTCGCTGATCCGGCGAAATATCCGATTATAGAAAATAATTCCCAAGCAGCGGAGCTAATTCACTCTGACGCAATCGGCAGCAGAAACAAGATGTTTGACGTATTCTCCACCCGGTCAGACTGGAATATCAGTACCACACTAATCGACAAACTACTCGCTCTTGATGATGAGAGAATCACAGTTTACGCTCAGCCTATAGGAGATGGCAGCTACTTGGGACTTCCCAACGGGCTGACTGATGCAGCAGCCGATAAAATCAACGCTTCCAGAATTGGGGTTAAATACATAACCCCAACTGCTCCCAGCGTGCTGATGACATATGCAGAAGTAGAATTCATCAAAGCCGAGGCTGCATTGGACGGAGATATAGATGGTGATGCTACAGAATTTCTGGAAAGCGCCATCAGAGCCTCCTTCAATCAACAAGGACTTACAATGCCAAGTGACTACATGAGCAGGATAGGCGGTGTCACCAAGGAGACCATCATGACTCAAAAATGGATTGCCCTTTTCGGACAGGGAGTGGAAGCCTGGAATGAATATCGTCGCACAGGATATCCCGTCATGCCTGCCCCTCATCCAAGTTCTGCGTTTTCAAATAACGGAGTACTTCCCACCAGAATAGAATACCCCACATCAGAATACTCTCTAAACAAAGCCAATCTGGATGAGGGTGTCAGCAAACTTGGCGGCTCCGACAATATGAGAACTCCACTCTGGTGGGTAGAATAACGAAAATCGATCCAATAATTCAACTGAAATCTATATGAAATCGAGCATGACTCAAGCGTCACACAACTTGTCCCGAACTTGTTTCGGGAGAGGGGTGATTACCCCATATGCGAGATTCCATATGGCCACTGAAAAAACAAATTATAATCATATGAAATCGAGCATGACTCAAAAGTCACACACTGGGATGATTATCAGCCATGCGAGATTCCATGTGACCGCTAAAAATCAAATTATAAACACATGAAATCATTCAATATATACTTAGTTCTGGCAGCTTTTGCCACTATTGCTTTCACCCAATCCTGTGTGGAAGGCGAAGATCTGGTGACACCAAATGTGGCATCGCCTGTTTTGGTTTTACTCGAAGGAAGCTCCTTCGATTCATTATCTCTAGTCACTGTAGGTTCCAGATTTTTGGAACTTGACAAGACCAATATTCTGGATCATACCAAAGGAATAGATTCCATTCCGGTGCCTAATCTAAACATCACTGTCTTCATCAACAATACCACCGAAGTAGCCAAACTGGTGACAGACGCCGGCGGCAGTGCCGAATTGGTTGTATCCTGGGCTGATCTTGGCTTAGCGGAAGCGACAGGGGGCAACCAGATTCGATTGGAATTTGCAGGCACTCACAAAAACACAGCTTTCAGAAAATACCACACAGTAATAGTTGAAAAAGTTGATTAACACCACAAGTATTTATAAAACCAAAAAAAATATCCTTCTAAAATTCTCAACAATCTTATTAAAGTCGCTATGAACCACTCTATTAACAGAAGAAATTGGATCAAATCCAGCCTTATGGCTGTGGGAACGATGGCAGTAGCCCCAGCTTTTGCCCTACCAAAAAACAAAGCACTGGCCGTCTATCAGCCTGACTCTATCCTGCATGAGCACATCCCTGCTTTCAGATACGATGAAGCGCGTATTGTAGCAAAACTAAATGCCAATGAAAACCCCTATGGTCCATCGCCCAAAGTCATTAAAGCCATTTCAGACTCTGTCTCATTGGGCAACAGATATGGACATGGAGAGGCAAAGGTGCTACTCGACATGATCGCCGAAAAAGAAGGCGTATCTCCCGATCACATCATGCTATCACCGGGATCTTCAGATATCCTGGAGAAAGTGGCGTTTGTACAATTCATGAACGGTGGCAATGTAGTATCTGCAGATCCTTCTTATATGTCGCTGATGAACACCGCACAAAAACTTGGAGCCACCTGGAAACCGGTGCTACTGACAGGGGATTATCAACATGATCTAGACGGAATGGCTGCTGCGGTAGACGCGGAGACCAACTTAGTGTATATCTGTAACCCTAACAACCCTACCGGATCTATTACTGACGCCGCCAAACTAAAAACATTCTGCTCAAAAGTATCGGAGAAAACGCCGGTGTTTGTAGATGAAGCCTATTTGGAATTTCTGGAAAAACCTGAAGAAAGCTCCATGGCGGGATTAGTAGCTGAAGGCAAAGATGTAATCGTAGCCAGAACATTCTCCAAAATCCACGGAATGGCAGGGCTGAGAATCGGCTATATGATAGCGCTTCCTGAGCGGATTGAAAGCATCACTTCCATGGTGAGGAGCACTATGGGACTTTGTGTCACTTCACTAAACGGGGCTATTGCAAGTATGCAGGAAGAAAAATTCCTAGCCAGCTGCAGATCAATGAACACTGAATGCAGAGAATATACCAAAGGTGAAATCGCCGCACTCGGATATGACATAATCCCTTCTGAAACAAGCTTTCTGATTTTCCCTCTACGAATGGAAGGTCAACCTTTTATGAAGGGAATGTATGACAGTGGAGTGGGTATCCGTGTATTCAATATTGACAACAAACCTTGGTGCCGGGTAAGTATGGGCACAATGGATGAAATGGAAATTTTCGTCGACGCATTCAAAAAGGTGACAGCCTAGAGATTAAAACACTATGAGTATTGCACTTCAGAAGACCCTTTCACTGCTCCTATTGATAGTTATCGGGATATTCCTCCAGAAAAAACTACAAAATGAGGATCAGAAAAAGGGGTTAAAAACTATAATTCTAAACATCGCCTTGCCGGCAATGATCTTTGTTGCTTTGTTGAAAATCGAAATCAATCCGGATCTACTGATTCTTCCGGTTTTGGCTTTGATCTTCAATATCGTGATGATTTTCCTCACCAGGTATTCTCTTCCATTTTTTGGAATCAAAGCGAATACTCCGGCTATGCGAACACTGATGTTGCTCCTCCCTTCTCTGGCTCCCGGATTGACCTGCTTTCCATTTATAGTAGAATATCTGGGCGATGATGTTCTGGCTTGGGCGGCGCTCGCAGACATTGGAAATAAGTTGTTTGTATTGGTGCTGGCCTATCTGCTGGCTATGTCTTGGTACTACAAAAACCAAAAGCTGGAAGCCAGATCAAATGGCCAGAAAGTCAAAGAACTGTTGATAGCCATGGTAAGTGAGCCGATCAATCTGGTAATTCTAGTTGCTATAGTTTTACTCAGCTTCGGATTCAATATGGAAAGTATGCCGGCATTTCTTAGCGAATCCATCCTTATGATGAAGGACATGATGACACCGTTGGTCTTGCTTTTCATCGGAATAGCCGTGATCTTCAAATGGGATCAACTGCGTGTGATCACTTCCATACTTACGTTCAGGGCGGGGGTTACATTTCTGCTAAGTGGACTTTTCATCTGGCTGGTTCCTATGCCTTCGGAAGCTGCGGTACTGCTTGCGGTAGTATTCCCACAGAGTGCGGTGAGCTTCTGGCCATTTGCACATATGTCCGCCATCAGAAAGTTTGAGTATGACAACAAGGCTCAGAAGGACAATCCAACCTTCGATCTTGAATTGGGGATTAACGCTTTAGCTGTATCCATGCCCTTCAGCACCTTGTTGATCTTAGGGGTATTTACTTCCGGCAGCTATTTCACTTCACCACTTCATGTCCTATCAATCGGTGGACTGTTAGTAGTAGCAGCCTTACTGCCAAAAGCCATACAATTGATCAAAAGCTCAGATTTCAGTTTGGACTCATTGAGAGAAAAGGAGCTGAAAGACAGCTCTGCAGAATAACACAAGTTAGGTTAACAGAACAATCTATAGGTCTGATCAAATGAAAATGCCCGAGCTCTGCTCGGGCTTTTTTGATGAAAGTCACTCTTACTCAGGAGAAAAGGATGTGGACAAAAAACTTCTGCAGGTTCCGAAACTTGCAATTATTCTTACCACTAGGAGTTTTCGGATGATTCTTCCGCATATTAACTATGTATTGAAATTATCCGATTGGGTATATCTCAATTTCCTCTTAAATTGAATTCCCAAACACACCATACTATGCACAAAATCAGCCTGGCTGTCACCAATTTAATCCTCCTTTTCTCTATTGTTTCTTGCCAAAGCAAAGTGGAAAAATCCCTGCCTGAGCTTTCTCCGGAATTTACGACAATTCTGGATGCTCACGGTGACTGGCAAAAATGGTACAACTCCAAAGCTGAAAGCTATGCCATGATCCATGAGGGAGTGATGACTGAGGAAAATGCATTAATCAATCTGGACAGCAGAAAAATACGACTTTCAAATACAGAATTTGAGATTGGATTTGATGGAAGCCAAACCTGGATTAGCCCGAGCAGAGAAGCATACAAAGGAAAATCAGTTAAATTTTACCACAATTTGTATTTCTACTTTTTCAACATTCCCTATGTGTTCACGGATCAAGGTGTGACAGTGGAGAAAGTAGCCGACAAATCTCTCAACGGTAAAAAATATCCGACCTTTCAAGCCAAATTTGATTCAAGCACAGGTTCCAGTCCTAAGGATCAATACTTCATGCTGATCAATCCCGAAACCAACAGACTTGAATACCTACTCTACAACGTCACCTATTTTGGGGATGAAAACCCGCCACTAAGCGCCCTGAAGTATGAAGATTACCGCAATGCCGGCGGGGTTTACTTCCCGAGAATTCTTACAGGATACACTTTTGACAACGACTCCACCGGAAATCTAAAGTATCAAGTCACCTTTGCCGATGCTTTACTTTTGGATGAGGAATTTGATTCAGAGATTTTCAAGAGACCTGCAAATGGAATTTTCGCTGACTGATCAGCTAAGAATTCCAAGCGATTAATTCTGGGATTGACTCTGAGTCTGAACGGTATGGTTATCCCTGATCGTAAAGAAATTAGAATCCACAAGATTTGAAATCCCATTGATCTTCAGCTGAAGATTATCAAGGTATTCATGCAGGCCAAAACCTATAATTTCACCTACTTCCGCAAACTCCAACCGTGACCGGAGTTCACCCATAGCCTTTTCGGCAGAATTCATATATCCCCCTCCCATATTGCCCGAGATATTGTGAAGGCATTTCTCCGCTTCCTTGATGCAATAATATATAGATCTGGGAAAATACTTGTTCAGCACCAGAAACTCCACCACACACGCTGAGTCAATATTCCCATACAATCTGCGGTAAGTGTTGAATGCGGTGACTGATTTTAGCAAAGCCATCCAGTGGAGGAAATCAAGAGGAGTCCCCACTTCCTGATCTGAAGGCAATAAGATGTGGTATTTCACGTCCAATATCCTCGAAGTCTTATCCGCACGCTCCAGGTATTGACCGAGCTGCCTGAAATACCAGCCTTCAATCCTTGCCACACTGCTATCCGCTATACCATAGATCAGTAAAATCTGGTTTTTTACTTTTTCAAAAAATGGCCTGGGATCCTCCTTCTTCCAAACTTTCCTCACCAAGCCCTCCTGCATCATATAGTAGAGTTCGTTGGCTTTCTCCCAAGTTTCTTTGTTTAGGTTTTCACGGATAATCCGAGCATTTTCTCTAGCATTTTTGATCGTCGAAAGCATAGAATTGGGATTTTCCGCATCAAATCCCAAGAAGAACAATACCTGATTTCTCTCATAGCCTTTGAACCTCGCTTCATAAAGCTCCAAATCACCGGTAGCTGCTATCAGCGGGTGCCACTGTTCTTTTAGATCTACAGGCAGATCCTGCATCAGATTGAAATTCACATCAATAAATCTCGCGTAATTCTCAGCACGCTCCAGGTATCTTCCCAACCAATAAATACTATTTGCTACTCTACTTAGCATATTCTTTCTGTTTATTAATGTATATCCGTTTTCTATCGGTAAGGAATCAAAAGCAACATAGGATTTGGTGAACTATAGTTTTTAGGCTACTTCTTCCTGCCGTTACACCAAAGAACAGGAAGCTAACGGCATCGTTGCGGATAATCATATTGTCTATTAATATAAAACCCAAGTATCCTTACTTCCTCCACCCTGGGAACTATTTACCACCAGCGAACCCTTCTTCAGTGCTACACGGGTCAATGCTCCCGGAATCACTTCTATCTCCTGCCCATATAAAATATAAGGTCTCAAATCCACATGCCTTCCGCTGATCCCTTCTTCGCACAATGTAGGTACAGTGGAGAGTGACAACGTAGGCTGGGCGATATAGTTTGTCGGATTGTTTGCGACCAATTCTCTGAATCTAGCATGCTCTTCCGGAGTAGCTTTTGGACCGATAAGCATCCCATAGCCTCCGGCCGCATTAGTTTCCTTCACCACTAACTCCTCAATATGGTCCAACACGTACTGCCTGTCCTCCTCCTCCCTACACAGGTAAGTGGGCACATTGTTCAAAATAGGTTCCTCGTCCAGGTAATACTTGATAATTTTTGGCACATAGGCATAGACCGCCTTATCGTCTGCCACGCCGGTTCCGGGAGCATTTGCAAGAGCAATGTTTCCGGCTTTGTAGGCATCAAAAAGACCGGGCACACCAAGCATGGAATCAGGGTTGAAGGTCTTGGGGTCAAGAAAAGTATCGTCAATCCTGCGGTAAAGCACATCGATTTGCTGCAATCCTTTCGTGGTCTGCATGTACACTCTCCTATTCTCCACAATCAAATCAACGCCATTCACCAGTTCCACTCCCATCTGTAAAGCCAAATATGAATGCTCATAATATGCGGAATTATAAATCCCAGGCGTCAAAACTCCCACCACCGGTTTTGGTTTGTCCGAAAGATTCTGAAGCATTCGCAGCAGCTTAGTCGGATAATTGGACACCGGCATCACGCCCTTCTGATTGAAAATATCCGGATAAACACGCTTAATGATTTCCCTGCTTTCCAGCATGTAGGACACACCGGAAGGACACCTAAGATTATCTTCCAGAATATAGTACTCTCCGTCTTTACTTTTCACCAGATCCGTTCCTGTAATATGACACCAGATGCCTTTTGGCGGTGTGAGTCCTATACAAGGCTCAAGATAATCCTTGCTCTTAAGTATCAAATCCGAAGGGATAATTCCATCTTTTAGAATATTACGTTCATTGTAAATATCCTGAAGAAACAGATTAAGCGCCTGGGTTCGCTGCTTTAATCCAGCCTCCAATTTCTGCCATTCTGAATTGGGAATTATCCTGGGGATTATATCCAGATGAAGAATCTTCTCCATCCCCTGATTATCATGGTAGACATTAAAAGTCATCCCCATCGACCGCTGTGTCTGGTTCGCTGAATGCTGAAGATGGTTCATCTTCCGGGAGCTAGTCTTTTTCAGATGATGATAAAATTCACTGTAATGTTCTCTGATCTCCCCATCTGCGGAGATCATCTCGTCATAATGTTCCCCTGCGTTGTATCCTTCGGTCTTCATAAGTTTATCTAAATAAAAGAAGCTTCAAAAAGATAGCTGAAAAAGAGTAATTGTCAAAAAAAATAATAAAATAGGTTCATATTTTTATCAAAAACTCCATTACAATCACATTTTTCCAATAAATGAACTTATTAATTACCGATTCTTTATTTAAGAAAATCATTGAGTCAGCACTTCCTTTAGACTTAAGGTAAGTATTTATTCTTGGGTTGTAGATATTTTTTACCAGATCGGTTGGTTAAAAAACTCTATTTTCGAATTATGGTGAAGCGACTATTAAAATTACAGGATAACGCACTAGTGAAGCGAATTACAATTTGGAGGCAAATCAAAGACGGACTTTTCATCGCCATAGGTGTAGTAATGGCAAGCATAGGATTGAAGGGTTTTTTATTGCCAAATGGATTTTTCGACGGCGGTGCCATGGGAATGTCGCTGCTGTTGGAAATGCTCACTCCTGTCAATCTTTCTGTTCTGATTATTCTGGTCAATTTGCCTTTTATCCTGTTGGGAGCCAAGCAGGTTTCCGTACCATTTGCCATCAAAAGCACGCTTGCTATTTTTGGATTGGCATTGCTGGTACATTACATTGAAGTTCCCGCTATCACGGCGGACAAATTGCTGATCGCGGTATTTGGCGGTTTTTTCTTGGGGTCGGGGATAGGTTTTGCCATCCGTGGAGGAGCTGTGATCGATGGCACAGAAGTGTTGGCGATCTCTGTCAGCAGAAAATCAAGCTTGACTGTGGGTGATTTTATCACCGTTTTCAACGTCTGCTTATTTATCGTCGCGGCAATATTTGTGGATCTGGAAACAGCTATGTATTCTATGCTAACCTATTTCTCCGCCTCAAAGACCGTTGATTTCATTATTAATGGAGTGGAAGAATACCTTGGGGTGATGATCATGTCCCAGCAAGCCGAAGATATTAAGCAAATGATTTCTTTTGATCTCGGGCGGGGTGTGACCGTGCTGAAATCTGACGGGGGCTATGGAGACAAAGCCAACCTACTTCCGGACAGAAAAGTCTTATTCTGTGTGATTACCCGGCTGGAAGTCACCAAAATGCTGCTCGAAATCGAGAAAATTGACTCCAAAGCCTTTGTGATCCAGTATCCGATAAAGGACACCAAGGGAGGGATGATCAAGAAAAGACCGCTTCATTAGTCATTAGTAGCTAGATCTAAGTATCAAGAGCAGAATCAAGAACAAAGACATAAGAGCCAAGAAATTCAGTGCTATTGCTACTGAATTTCTTGGCTCTTGAATCTAGACGCTACTATTCGCCCTTACTTTAATATATCTATAATCTTGGCTCTTGAATCTAAAATCTGGACTCTAGATACTTGATACCTGTTACTATCTACTAAGATATCGCTGAGCCATTCGCAGTGCCTTCATGCGGTAGGATCAGCTTCAGTTTTCCGTCCTTGTCCTCTGCCATCAGAATCATCCCTTCAGAGTCTATTCCCATCATCTTTCTTGGCGCCAAGTTGATCAACATCGTCACCTGTTTGCCAATCAAATATTCCGGCTCGAAATGCTCAGCCACACCGCTCAAAACCGTACGGTTTCCTAGTCCGGTATCCACCTTCAGTTTGAGTAATTTCTTGGATTTAGGCATTTTCTCAGCTTCCAAAATGGTAACCACGCGCATATCCAGTTTTGCGAAATCCTCGTACGTAATGATCTCTTTCATCGCCTGCACCGGCGTATTCTCTGCTTCATTCATTTTCTTGGCTTCCAATAGTTTTTGAACTTGTTTTTCAACGGTCTCATCTTCGATTTTCTCAAACAACAATCCCATCTCTCCCAGTGAAGTACCGGCTTTCATAAGCTCTTTCTGACCGGCTTCATTCCAATCTATCTTTTCCATACCAAAAAGATTCACCAGTTTGCCTGCTGTGAATGGCAAAAATGGCTCAGAAACTATTGCAAGATTAGCAGCGATATTCAGTGCAATATTCAGAATGGTTCCGGTACGGGTTTCATCGGTTTTGATCACTTTCCAAGGCTCAGTATCTGCCAGGTATTTATTTCCCAGACGGGCCAGATCCATCACGATTCCCAGCGCTTCGCGGAACCTGTACCGCTCGATAGAAGCTGCTATTTTCTCAGGAAACTCTGCCACGGCGTCCAGTACTTCCTGATCATACCCTGTCAATTCGCCCCGTTGAGGGATAATGCCTTGATAATATTTATGTGTCAAAACCACTGCACGATTCACGAAATTCCCGTAAATGGCAACCAGTTCTGAGTTATTTCTCGTCTGGAAATCCTTCCAGGTAAAATCATTATCCTTGGTCTCCGGAGCATTTGCCGTAAGCACATAGCGAAGCACATCCTGCTTGCCCGGAAATTCTTCCAAATACTCATGAAGCCAGACCGCCCAATTTCTGGAAGTAGAGATCTTGTCCCCTTCCAGATTCAAAAACTCGTTGGCAGGCACATTGTCAGGAAGTATGTACTCCCCGTGGGTTTTCAGAATAGCCGGGAAAATAATGCAGTGGAACACGATATTATCCTTGCCGATAAAATGTACCAGCTTGGTGTCCTGATCTTTCCAATACGGCTCCCAGTCGATTCCTTTTTCGGCAGCCCATTCTTTAGTCGAAGAAATGTAACCTATCGGCGCATCAAACCACACGTAAAGAACTTTGCCTTCCGCATCCTGCAAAGGGACTTTTATCCCCCAATCCAAGTCACGCGTCATCGATCTTGCCTGTAGCCCTTCACCGGCTTCCAGCCAAGAACGGCACTGTCCCAGCACGTTGTTTTTCCAATCAGCTGCATGGTCTTCGAGAATCCATTTTTTCAGGAAATTCTGGTATTTGGCCAAATCCAAAAACCAATGCTTTGTTTCTTTCAAAACAGGCGTTCTACCACTGAGTTTTGACTTGGGATTGATCAGTTCTGTAGGACTCAGCGAGCTGCCGCATTTCTCACACTGATCCCCATACGCATGCTCATTGCCACAAACAGGGCAAGTCCCTTCGATGTATCTATCCGCCAAAAACTGTCCCGCTTCCTCATCGAAATATTGCTCAGTGCTTTGTTCCAAAAATTCCCCTTTTTCATAGAGATCCTTGAAAAATCCCCGGGCTGTCTCATGATGGATAGGCGCTGAAGTACGGGAATAATGATCGAAGCTGATCCCAAATTCCCCGAAACTCCCCTTCATAATCTCATGGTAGTGGTCCACCACTTCCTGAGGTGTTTTACCTTCCTTTTTGGCTTTGATCGTAATCGCTACTCCATGCTCATCCGAACCGCAAATGTATGCCACATCCTTGCCTAGACTGCGTAGATAGCGCACATAAATATCTGACGGGATATAACATCCCGCCAAATGACCAATATGCAAAGGTCCATTGGCATAGGGCAATGCAGAAGTTATTGTATATCTTTTGAAATTCTTGTTGCTCATAGTTTATTTCTCATGTATCAAATCAGGAAAATAGATTCCCCAACAGACCTCTCTTATTATTTTTAATTACTTGCCAAAGCTAATACTTGCTGGACAAACTCATTCTTTGACAACACATAGGCTCCTCTATCATTTTTAAACTTCTTAGCCGAGTCCATTTTTAGCTTTTCATATATTTTCGCTTGCTCAGGATTAGCTCTGAGATAATCACGAAACTCTATTTGCTTTACAGTGAGGTTGCTCGGTGGGCACATATGGATATGAAAGATTTGTTCATGTTTTCCTTCTAGATTATATCCTTTTCCAAAAGACATGTAAGCCTCAATATCGTCCCTTTTTGGCACCAAAAAATAAGTATAGCCAAGCGCCGCTAGCCTTACTATCAGATCCTCATTGAAAAGCAATTCTTCTGCTATCACAATTAGGATATCTATATAAGGTTTTGCCTTGATCCCATTAATAGAAGTACTACCTACATGCTCAATTAGGATTGGATCAAAAGCTTTTATTTCAGAAAGAATAAGCTCTTTTTCTTTTTGGAAAACAACTCTCCACTGAGGATTGTGGTTCTCTAGATGAATTGGAAAAAGTCGGTTCCAATCATCTTTTTTCAACTCATATAATGGATTGCTCATTTCTTTTGTGACTAGGGCACAAAGATAGGAAAATCAGCCAAAGCCAACCTTAGCCATTCGCAAATTCATTGCGCGCCTCATCTGTCAGAATCCCATTGTATATAATCGTGATAGCTTGGTCATAAATATCAGAAGGAGGGATTTTTACACCTTTTTGGATCTCCTCCGGAAATTGACCCGTAAACCTAGGATCCAAAATTGACTGGATGGCTGTGGCATACAGCATCACCACCAAGTGGATATTCACCGACGGCCTGACCAAACCCTCACTTATTCCCTGCTCCAGCAATTTCTTAAATCGGATGTGGGCAGACTCGTTTATATACTGTGTCAGATCCTCCCATATTTCCGGTGCATATTCCCGAAGATCTTCGAAAAGCTCAGGATTGATCGGCCCTAGCAGGGAAGCCATTACAGTCAGTGTGGACTTGAGTTTGAGCGGAAAAGAAATATACCGATTTTCCAAAATCGCCTCAATTTTTGCCGTAAGCTTGGTTTTGGTGATCTCAAAAGAAGCAGCAAGCAATTCCAGTTTGCCTGGATAATATTTATACAGCGTTTTTTTGCTCATTCCCAGCATTTGGGCAATATCATCCATGGTGGTATGACGATAGCCCTTTTCCAGAAAAAGTTTGTAGGCTGCATCCAGAATCTTGCTTTCAACACTCGCTTTTTTACTCATAGGGATTTAGGGGAATAGGGAAGGCAAAGGTTTAAAATAATGGGAGGATAAACCAGAAAAATTAGCTGGAAGACCGAAGACGGAAGATAGAACATGGGATAACCGTTGAGGTCATTTTCTGACTTCGAAGTTTTGTCTATTAAAAGCGATCCCGCTAAGGCACAGGTCTAGATTGAACTATAAAGATTATGTGACTTTTCTGCAAATTAATATCCCCAAACTATTTTCCTTATATTTGTATCCAGTTAGATACACTTAATAATGTTCTTTATTGAAAAAACCAATGAATTTGATAAGTGGCTGAGGAAGTTAAGGGATCATACAGCTAAGGCAAAAATCCTATTCCGAATTCAGAAACTGGAAACTGACGCGCACTTTGGAGATTGCAAATCTGTAGGAGATGGAATCAGTGAAATGCGGATAAATTTTGCAAAAGGATATCGAGTTTACTTCAAGGAAAAGGACGGTAGAATAATTATTTTGCTCATTGGCGGAGATAAATCTTCCCAACAAAATGACATCAAAAAGGCAAAAGAAATTTGGAATAAATTAAAGGGATAGCTCTATGGGAACATCAAAATTTGATATCGCAGATTATTTGGACAGTAAGGAAATGATCGCCGAGTACTTGAATACAGTGTTGGAAGATGGGAATGAAGCTGATGTCATCAATGCCATCGGCCACGTGGCCAAAGCCATAGGAATGACAAAAATTGCCGAAGAAACAGGCCTTAGTAGACCAAGCCTGTACAAAGCTCTTTCTGAGGGAGCCAAACCCCAATTTGCAACCGTCATGAAAGTCCTCAAAGCAATAGGTGGGCAGCTACATGTGAATCCCGTTGCAGGTTAAAAATATATGCTATCCAATCTCTTGCCACAACGCAGCGGTGCCGCGTATGGAAAACAGTTGAAGTTTTAATACTCCCGCCAAGGCGCAGAGTCGCAGTTTTATGTAAAAGGTCGGTCAGAGTTGCTGAAAATTACATTTAAAAAAACAACTTTATCGTATCCAAGCAAACACAGTTATACTGAACTAACCAAATCGTGAAAGCTTCAAAATTTGATATCGCAGATTATTTGGACAGTAAGGGAAAAAGCGATCCCGCTAAGAGACTAAGGTACAGTTTTATATGAAAAATTGGAAGACGAATCTAAAAACCAACCCATTATCCTAATCGATTTTAATTTAGCTATTCGAGAAAATTATGAGGCTGTCTCATAATCATGTTTTCTTGTCAGGCTGAGTAAGAAAAATTTAGAATTTACAAATGAATAATGACGGAAAGTGATGTAGAAATAAAGTTGGGTCACCCTGAGCACCTGACCGACGAGAGTCGGGAAGTACGAAGGGTCCTCGACTCCGCTCGGACTGACACAACATTTGCACGCTTTTTTGAATTCCGTCATTGGTAGCAGCTTGCCTCGCCTTGGCATGAAAGTCGAAGCCTTTTATTTATGTGCTAATTAAGCCCATTTCGACTTCCCGCCCCAGCGAGGCAAGCTGCTCAATGTGACAATTATGAGTTATGGGACAACCCACGGTTTCTCCAAAAACCTTGGAGCCTTTCTATGCGATCTCTGCAACTTTGCGGTTAGTATCTATTATTTTTACAGGCCCTAATTTTTCTACAAATCATGAACCCACAGGAAGCCGAAAAGCGAATTGCCCAACTAAGCCAGGAAATCAACCGTCACAACAACCTGTATTATCAGGAAAGCAATCCCGAAATCTCTGACTACGAGTTCGATCAATTGCTGGAGGAACTCATCAAACTGGAAACCGCATTTCCGGACTTGCTTGATCCCGACAGTCCAAGCCAGCGTGTAGGCGGGACGATCACCAAGGAATTCCTCACTGTACAGCATGCTACCCGTATGCTCTCTCTGGGCAACACCTATTCTGTAGAAGAGCTTATCGCCTTCGATGAGCGTGTCGCAAAAGGCCTGGGGCATTCGGATTATGAATATTTCTGCGAAATGAAATTCGATGGGGTTGCAATCAGTTTGGTGTATGAAAACGGGCGTTTTGTACGGGCAGTCACACGGGGGGACGGAACCCGCGGAGATGATGTCACGGCCAATGTGAGAACAATCCGAAATATCCCCCTGGAAGTAAAAGGTGACAGTATTCCTGACAGATTCGAAGTTCGTGGAGAGATCTTTTTGCCTCTTAGGGAATTCCTGAAAATCAATGCGGCACGGGAAGAGGCCGGTGATGCCCTTCTTGCCAATCCAAGAAATGCAGCTTCGGGAACTCTGAAAATGCAAGATTCTTCTGTTGTGGCCAAGCGTAGACTGAATTGCTATTTCTATCAGTTGCTGGGAGATGAACTCAGTGTCAACACACATTCTGAGTCCATGTCCCTATTAGAAACATGGGGCTTCAACGTCTCCCAAACCTATAAAAAAGCAGGAAGTATCCAGGAAGGAATTCAATACATAGAAGACTGGAAGGAAAAGCGGTTTTCACTGCCTGTAGATACGGATGGGGTGGTATTAAAAGTCAATAATTACGATCAGCGTGAGGAGCTGGGCTTTACTGCCAAAAATCCCCGCTGGGCTATTGCCTATAAATACAAAGCTGAAAGTGCAGAAACGGAATTGCTGTCTGTGACATATCAGGTAGGGCGGACCGGTGCCATCACCCCGGTGGCAAATCTTTCCCCTGTCAGCTTGGCCGGCACCACGGTGAAACGGGCTTCCCTACACAATGCCAATGAAATCGAGCGCTTGGATCTGCACGAAGGAGATTTTGTGTTTGTGGAAAAAGGCGGAGAAATCATCCCGAAAATCACCGCCGTAAACCCGGAACGTAGAAATCCCAAAGCTACCCCCCTAGCCTATATCACACACTGCCCGGAATGTGGAACAGAACTGGAACGAAAAGAAAGCGAAGCCAAGCATTACTGTCCCAATGCAGAATCCTGTCCTCCCCAAGTGCTGGGAAGAATCGAGCACTTTGTTCATAAGCGGGCTATGGACATCGATTCCATGGGTACAGAGCGGATCAGGGCATTGATCGATCAGGGATTCATTGCCAATCCGGCTGACATTTATGAATTGGAGGCTAGGAAGGATGAACTTTTGGGCTTGGAGATGTCCCAAGATCAGTACGAAACCGAAGGAGATGGATTGCTTTATATCACCTTGGAAAAAGCATTATACGCCTTAACTGAAGGACTAAAGTTCAAACAGATTTCTGATTTCCTGATCGAAACAGCCGAAATCCCATTCGCAGAAACACTGAAAGCTTTTCAGGATCAAATCAGAAAATGGAAAACCAAAGCTTCTGCCAATGTGGGAATGGTCGAATATCTTATTAATCACCTCAAAGACCACAACCTTCCCAAGTTGGAAGACTACGTGCCCGTCGCTGTGGTTTTGGAGATTTTATTAGGCAGAAGAATTGATTTTGACACGATCCTTCAGGCGAGCAAAACCGAGGGGACTGTACATGGAATCCTGCTCAAGCTTAATCTGGATTTGACTCCGGAAATCACGGATCGAATCAAGAAACTAAAAGCCAACACATTTCAGGATGGCGTCATCAAAAATATGATGGAGGGGATCGCAGCATCGAAAAACCAGCCTTTCGAAAAGGTGCTTTTTGGGCTGGGAATTAGAAATATCGGAGAAAATACCGCTCAGCTATTGGCAAGGCATTTCGGTTCTATTGAAAAGCTTGAAGCTGCCAATTCAGAACAATTGCTAGACATCAATGGTGTGGGAGAGACGTTGGTTTATAGTATTCATGATTTTTTTGCACAGCCGAAAAACCAAGAGATTATAGCCAGACTGAAAGGCTTCGGATTGAAATTTGAGATAGACGAAAGCGAATCAAAACAGCTTGGGAATTCACTTGAAGGCAAGCGGATCTTGGCCAGTGGGAAACTGACCCATTTCAAGCGGGATGAGATCAAAGATACCGTGATAGCCCATGGGGGACAGTATATTTCTTCCGTTTCCAAAAATCTGGACTTCATCATTGAAGGAGAAGATATGGGCCCCAGCAAAAAAGAAAAAGCCCAGAAGCTCGGTGTACCGATGATTTCTGAGGAGGAGTTTTTAAAGATGATAGGATTGTAGGGTTTTCAGTCATCAGTCGCAGTTAGCGATCTCCAAAAACTGCGACTGGTAACTGTGACTGAATACTAGAAAACCCATTTTTTCCAAAAACAGAATGTCAATTCCTATCATCCCATTATCTTTAGCCTCCCAAACCTAATAACAATGAACCAACTTAAAGGAACCGGTGTAGCCCTTGTCACCCCATTTCACGATGATTACTCTATTGATTTCGATGGTCTCAAGCGACTTATCGACCATGTAATCGATGGCGGGGTGGACTATTTGGTGGTTTTGGGAACGACCGGGGAGACAGTGACTCTTTCATCTTCTGAGAAAAAGCAGGTCCTAAATGCCTGTTTGGAATACAATGCCGGACGGGTACCTGTAGTGTATGGCATTGGCGGAAATAATACTATGTCCGTACTAAGTGATATTGCAGCTACAGATTTCACGGGTATCACGGCCATTCTTTCGGTAAGCCCATATTACAATAAACCAACTCAAACGGGGATTATCGCTCATTACAAAGCGATCGCGGATGCTTGCCCTGTACCGGTAATTTTGTACAATATTCCCGGCAGAACCATGTCTAATATCACCGCTGAAACAACCCTAAGCCTTGCTGAGCATTCTAATATCATCGGGATGAAAGAGGCTAGCGGAAATTTGGAGCAATGCATGCAGATTGCGGCGAAAATGCCAACCGACTTTTTGCTGGTGTCAGGCGATGACCTAATGACTAAAGCTCTGTATAGCATAGGTGGATCAGGAATTATTTCTGTGATGGCAAATGCATTGCCTGCAACTTTCAAGGCGCTATGCCATGGCTCGGAAGAAGAAAGTCTAAAAGCAGCATATTCACTTCTGCCGATAAACAGCCTAATGTACGAGGAAAGCAACCCTGTAGGCATCAAAAACCTGCTTAGTCACATGGGAATATGTGATGACCAGGTAAGACTACCGATGCTTCGCGCCAGCTTAAGTCTAAGCCAAAAGATCAAAGCAGAATTCCAAAAACTCAAGTAAGCATGCAAAATGCCAGATCTATATCCGAACTCAACCGGCTGATCCAACAAGCCTTGGAGACGGAACTGGATCCGGTAATCTGGGTAATCGGTGAGATCGCGGATTTCCGTCTGGCACCTCAGGGACATGCCTATTTTGAATTGGTAGAAAAGCAAGGAAATCAGGTTCAGGCAAAAATAAAAGCCAATCTATGGTCATTTGCTTATCGGACTGTGGCTGCGAAATTTGAATCCATCACGGGATCCACCATCAAAAACGGGATGAAAATCCTTGCACAAGTTGCCGTGAACTTCCATCCCGTATATGGGCTGAGCGTCAATGTGAAGGACATAGATCCATCATTTTCTTTGGGAGAAAGGGCGCGTGTCCGCCAAGAAACCATAGATAGACTGACAAGGGAAGGCTTATTGCGACTGAATGGCAGACATGTACTTCCTGCAGTAATCCAGAAAATTGCGGTAATCAGCAGCCCTACTGCGGCAGGCTATGGTGATTTCGTCAATCAACTGGAAAACAATGCTTTCGAATATCATATTTATCACAAGCTTTTCCCCTCTTCCATGCAGGGAAACGAAGCCGTTACTTCCTTGATCAGAAGCTTGGATCAAGTCGAAAAGATAAAGGATGAACTGGGAATTGAGGCGGTGGTGATGATCCGGGGAGGAGGAGCCCAATTGGATCTGGACTGTTTTGATGAGTATAATCTTGCAGTCAAAATCGCAAATCTCTCCCTTCCCCTGCTCACCGGGATAGGACATGAACGGGATGAGAGTATAGCGGATATGGTGGCTCATACCCGATTGAAGACCCCTACGGCAGTAGCTGAATTTCTACTTTCCGGATTTAGGGAATTTGAGGAGAATTTAGGATTAGCTATCCTGAGATTGGATCGGGCGACACGCCAAAAACTCAATTGGGAGCAAACGAGAATAAATCAGATAGCGCATCAGGTAAAAGCCGTGGCAGAAAGTCGTGTAAAGCTTGAAGGGGAGAAACTGAATTCCGCAGTAAATCGCATTCGTATTTCGGGTAAAACCATCCTCCAGATTCAAGAAAACAGTCTGGACTCTCTGGAAAAAAACGCAATACGGGGATTGGACAGCTTCTTGCAAAAACAAAAACAAAATCTGGAGTCTAAAGAACTTCTCCTGCGCCAATTGAATCCCGAGACTATCCTAGCCAGAGGCTATACCCGAAGTGAGGTCAATGGCAAACCGCTCAATGCGGCAAAAATCCAACTGGGAGACAACTTACTCACCCATACAACAAAACAAAAAATCAGCAGCACAGTTACACAAATTGAGGAAAAATGAGCGACCTAAAGTACAATGAAGCCATAAAGCGTTTGGAAACAATCTTAGCTGACCTAGAAGAGGGGAAGAAAAGTGTAGATGAGCTCTCTGAGCTAGTGAAGGAAGCATCGGAACTGGTAAAAGCTTGTAGAAACAAATTAAAAACGACTGAAGACGACATTAGGAAAGCTTTCGAAGAAGCATGATTTTTGCTGTTGTAATACTAATATTTGCACTTCTCCCATAAACATATGGTACAGGGGAGAAGATTGGCATATTTGTTGCAAAACTTGGTAAAAAACATCCTTTCGAAGATCAGCTTCTTTATTTATATAGGATCCGATATTATGTCAAAAATTTTCAAACTTTCCGCCGTAGTCTTCTTTCTTCTAGCAAGCATAGATTTGTTCGCCCAAAGCTTTCATAAAGAAAAACAAGTTAGAGACAATATCATTAGCGTTGGCGTAGGTCCATCTTTCGCATATCTTGACAACGGTGGCCAGTACAAATCATTAAGTTTTGAAATAAAACCCTCTGTTTCTGCTTCATTTATCAAAAGACTAACTGATCGATTCGAGCTCAGAGCTACGGGGGGAGTACAGTGGATTTCCAGTGGAGGGAATCCCAACTCTGATATCAAAGACACATGGACCGCCAATAACTCCTCATTTACTGCCGTTGGAAGGGCTTACTATTTTGATGTGATGCCGAGTATGTATGCCATTCCTTTCGGAAGCCACATGAACAGAAGTAAGTTCAATGTTTATGGTGGATTAGGATTAGGACTGATGCATGTTACTACTGATCAAACCAAATCCTTCAGCAAAGATGAAGTACCAAAGCGGGAAAAAATCACCACAGGTTATGTCCCTATCCGTATCGGAGTAAGTTGCACCCTAGGGCCCTTATCAGATATTGCACTGGAGGGCACCATGCTTGCTACTTTCACCGATAATCTTGACGGAAACGTAGGTTTCAACAAGTTTGGAGACCACCTTGTCCAAGGTCAGATTGTATACAGAAGATACCTCTTCTCCTCTTTCACAGATTGAAAATCCATTGAGCAGATCGTCAGATCAGGGAAGTACTAGACCCAGTCTTTAACCCCGGATTTTGCATTAGACTTCATTTTAGCCCTTCCCGGTTCTTTCAGGAAGGGCTAAAATTGTAAGAAAACAGTAGGGAAGCGTCTAATTTTATCCCGCCGCTCCTGTGTGCAGTGGCTTAGCGGATTAGTCCATGATACTTGTGCGTCGAGGCATAGGAATGCTACTACACCATGCAGCTTAAACACTTGGATCTAAGCTTGCACTTGCTTAAAAAACCGTTCGCATCAAAAATAGGTTAATCATTCAAATGATAGCTTTTGATCTATTACTGGCGTTTTTCAGCATGCCCTAAGCTAAACGCAAGCAACAATCAACCCGTTACCTCCAAAAACTTTCTAGGGACATTGATTAGCAAATTTTGATATATCCCGGGGATCCGAATCAGGAAATAGTCTTTATTCCCCTTCTCTATCACTTCCCCTGTCATATGCTGAAGTGGGCCACCGATCACAAGTACTTTTTCACCGGGCTCTATGGTGGATCCATCAGACTCTACCCCTACGCCTGTTGCGATTACCCGCTTGATGATATCAAGATCTTCCTCCCGAATCGTAGCATGTTGCCCCGAAAAATGCACGAACTTAACTGCGCCGGGAACCTGAAGACACTCCCAAAGTTGATTGTGGCGGGTCTTCACAAAAACATATCCGTTAAACATGGCCCGTTGCACTTTCTTCTTCCGATCAGACCATTGGCGCAACTCTTCTATCATAGGCAGATAAACTTCCATGCCTCTTTCTTTCAACCGGTCAGCCACTTTCTTCTCAGATCGTGAAGTTGTGTACATCACAAACCACTTTAATTCTTCCATTATACTCGTTTGATTTCGGAATGGCGAACTTACAAATTCCGTACTGGAAACAGAAAAATAACCATTTTTAAAAGCAAAAAACCTCTGAGACATTGCCCCAGAGGTTTTAACAAAAAAAACCACCAACCTTAATCCAATCAAGATTTAAGTTTGCTGATTCTCAATGAGAGTTTATCTGCCAACAAATACATGACTGGTACGATGACTAACGTAAGGAAGGTTGCAAAGGTTAACCCAAATATTACTGTCCAAGCCATCGGCCCCCAGAAAGCCGCATTGTCCCCTCCCACATAAAATTGAGGGTCAAAAGAACTTAATAATGTCCCGAAATTAATGTTCATTCCAATAGCCAGAGGAATCAAACCAAGGACTGTAGTGATCGCTGTAAGTAGTACCGGTCTCAGTCTGGTTTTTCCTGATTCTACTATACTTGCTATCAGTAGTGGGAAAGGCAAATGGTCTTTTGGTCCCATACCCAATTCATCCCTTTTCCGCTCACGAACTAGATTGGTATAATCGATAAGTACAATCGCATTGTTAACCACTACTCCTGCAAGGGAAATAATTCCAATACCTGTCATGATCACCACGAAATCCATATTGAAAATCACAAGTCCCAAAAATACTCCGATCGTACTCAATACCACGGAAGCCATGATGATAAATGGCGTAGTCACAGAGTTAAATTGAGCGACTATAATCAAGAATATCATGGCTACAGCTACCCCCAAGGCACTCATAAGAAATTCCATGGATTTGTTTTGCTCTTCCTGCTCGCCCGTATATTTCACAGAGATGCCATCAGGAACGTCCCAGGATTGCAACGCCTGTTGGATCTGGGCATTTACCTCGGTAGGATTGTAACCATCCAGGACATTGGAGTACACTGTAATAGCCTTTTCAAGATCCTTTCTCTTCACCGAACCATAGGTGGAACCGTATTTTATATCTGCTACTGCCGAAATCGGAACTTCCCGCTTGGTTCCAAATTTATCCCTGAACCCGATTTTCTTG
Organism: Algoriphagus sp. 4150; assembly: GCF_031457395.1. NCBI lineage: Bacteria > Pseudomonadati > Bacteroidota > Cytophagia > Cytophagales > Cyclobacteriaceae > Algoriphagus > Algoriphagus sp. 4150. The sequence continues at coordinate 58,177 of NZ_JAVDWS010000015.1, read as the reverse complement.
TTTACCAGCGTATTGATATCGTATCTAAAATTTTCTTTCAGACGCAGCTGGATAGGATAATCATCTTCCCCTTCTTTGTACTTCGATACTTCAAGCCCAAAAAGAGCCGTTCTCAAATCTGTCGCGATCTCAGAAGTAGAAAGACCAAACCTTCTGGCTTTCTCACGATCTATGTCCAGAATCACCTCCGGATTACCCAAAGACAAGTCAGATTTTAACTCCTCTATACCGCCAATATTTTGATTTGCGATATATTCCCTTGTTCTGTTGACAAAGGCAATCAACTGGTCATAATCCTCTCCTGAAAACTCCAAATTCACCGCCCGTCCCGTTGGTGGACCATTTCTTTCCTTATCCACGGTGATTAACACGCCGGGATATTTCTCTACCAACTGACGGATTTCTTCCATTGCACCATTGGTGTTTATCCCCTGTCTATCGATGTAATCCACAAATCCAATCGTGATTTTTGCCTTGTTCGGAGTTGGCTGATTACTTGGACCTTCCATAGGATCCCCCGTCCCCTCACCTACCTGGGTGATTACAGACTCTAGGATATTCTGGTAATCATCCAATGCCACCATCAATTCATCTTCCATCCGATCAACAAAATCATTGGTCGCCTCGATGTCTGTCCCGATTGGAAATTCAACAAACACATTGATCAACTGGGGCTGATTATCCGGAAAGAACAACACTTTCGGAGCTCTCACAACGAGCAATACCAGAGAAAATATCAAGAGTAAAAATGTCCCTCCAAAAAAAGCATATGGCCTCCTAGCGCCCAATGCATACTTTAGGATTGATTCGTAGCCATTTTCCAATTTCACCAAAAACACGGTTTGGAACCATCGAATAGCCCTTCTCAAGATAAAGACATTGAAGACCGTAAGAAGACATCCTACCAGCATCAATGTGCCAATAGCAGTAGCTCCCACCAGATAAAATACAGCAGATAAAACAAGGAAGACACCTGCTATAATTATTGATCTCTGCTTTGGCTTGTTCCTGCTCACATCCTCCACTTTCATAAAAATAGAGGTCAAAACCGGATTGATTACCAAGGCTACAAACAGTGAAGATGAAAGCACGATGATCAAGGTAATCGGAAGAAATTTCATAAACTCCCCAACTATACCCTGCCAGAAAGCAAGTGGAAGAAACGCCGCCAGCGTAGTGGCAGTAGAGGTAATAATAGGCCATGCCACTTCACCGACACCTTCCTTCGCTGCCTGAACAGCATTTTTCCCTTCAGACATCAATCGATAGATATTCTCTACTACCACTATCCCGTTATCCACCAGCATACCCAGAGCTAGGATCAATGAGAAAAGCACCATCAAGTTTAAGGTGATGCCAAAAGCATTCAATATCAAAAATGATATGAACATGGAAAGCGGAATCGCAATACCCACAAAAAGGGCATTTCTAAATCCTAAAAAGAACATCAACACCAACACAACGAGGATTACTCCGAAAATGATGGAGTTCTCCAAATCACTAACCTGAAGCCTGGTCGCTTTGGATTGATCATTGGTAATGGTAATCTCAAGATCGGGAGGAAAGCGATTTGCTTTGGTCTTGTCGATGATCTCCTTGATCTTATCCGCAGCATACAGTAAGTTTTCACCACTTCTTTTTACCACATTGATCGTCACCACCGGTAGGTTTTTGCTACGGGCATAACTGGTTCGTTCCTTGTAGGTATCTTTCACTTCAGCCACATCCCGTAGATAGACAATCCTTTGATTATCCGTTTTGACAATGATATTGAGCAATTCCATCGGGTCTGAAAATTCCCCATCTACCCGAAGCGAGCGCTGAAATTCCCCAGAACGGATATTTCCTCCTGAGATAGTGACGTTTTCTGACTGTACAGCCTGAGCGATATCGTTGAAAGTCACACCGGTGGACTCCATTTTATAGGGATCTGCATTGATCTGGATTTCACGTTCTACCGTACCTGCCAGATCGGCTTTTGAAATCTCCGAGAGCTTCTCAATCTCATCCTCCAGATACTCGCCAAACTTCTTCAACTCCGCCTCGGAATAGTCTCCCGAAATGTTGACATTCATTATAGGGAAATCAGAGGTATTTACCTCCAACACATTGGGGTCTTGATCCAAGTCAGTGGGAAGTTCACTTTTGGATTTGTCCACCGCATCTTTTACATCCTGAATCGCCTTGGATATCTCTACACCGGGGTTGAACTCTACCACAATTGAAGAAAAATCCTGAACCGACGTGGAGGTAATGTTTTTGACATCATTTATAGACTTCAGCTCCTTCTCTATCGGCCTGGTGATCAGGTTTTCCATATCCACCGGAGAGTTGCCCGGATAAGGAGTACCTACATACACTGTGGGTATTACTATCTCGGGAAAACTTTCCTTCGGCATATTGCGATAGGCGCTTAGACCGAGTACTGTGATGATCAGCGTAAGTATTACCACAGAAGTGGAGTTGTCTACAGCCATGCTGGACAATCCAAATTCTCGCGTTTTTTGTTGCTTTTGAATATCTGACATTTTCTTACTACTGAGCTATATTCACATTGAAATTGTCTCCCACTTCACGAAATCCCTTATCTACCAAAGTCTCTGAACCGGTCAGACCTTTCTCTATTTCTGTCTCTCTGTTGAATGTTTTACCCCGAGTGACATAGGTTTTCTTTGCCTTACCATCCACTACTGTGAACATGTAATCCCCTCTATTGTCACTTAAAATCAAATGACTGGGTACGATTACAGCCTCCGGGTTTTCATAGTCCCGAATCTTCAACACCGAGATCATATTGGGCTTCACCAGAGGGAGGCTTGGTAAAAACACCTCCACCTTGAACGTACGGTTGTCCGGATTGATGATGGCTCCCACAGAGGATACACGGGTTCGGAAATCTTGATTTATGGAAGGGAAGTCCACATTTACAGAATCTCCTTTATTGAGCACTCCGATGTAACTTTCCGAAATATCCGCTTCAATAAACAGGTCGTTTTTTCCCACAAACTGAAACATAGACATGCCCGGCTGTACCAGTTCGCCCAGCCTCACTTGTACTGATTCGACAGTTCCTGAGAAAGGGGCTCTTACAGTGGCCTTATCCAGTTGTGTCTTGGTCGTGGCCAGATTACGTTCGAGTCCTTCTTTTCTGTTCTTCGCTTCCAGAAACTGCACTTCTGTACCGATCTGCTGCTTCCAGAGACGCTCTTGCTTTTCAAATAGAGTACGGGCAAGGCTCAAAGAATTTTCCAGTTCATCAATATTCCGTTGGATAGATTCCGCATCGATTGTTGCAAGTACAGCTCCTTGAGCCACGGTCTGCCCTTCACTCACCGGCACTTCCAGAATACGGCCTGCAGTCTCTGAACTGATCATCACATTCTTCTTGGAAAGCACTGACCCGGTCACCTCGACGTAATGGTCGAATTTACCCTTCTTCGCCTTCGTAGTAGTGATCAATAAGGACTTCTGATTTTGCTTAGCAAATTCCGGATCCAGCCGGACCAACTCAGTCTCCAGTTCCTTGATCTGAGTGCTAATTTCATGCGCTTCAGCTTTCAGCTTTTCCAATTCAGCTCTTTTGGCATCGACACCCTCTTCCGAGGCACAGGAAACTGCTGCAATAGCCAACACAATTAGGGGTAAAAATTTATAGGTTAGTTTCATGATTTGTAGATAATATCTTTGTTTATAGCTTCCTTTGAGAAAGAAAATAACTTGTCCGCCGGTGCGGCGGATTGGATTAATCGATCAGTCCTTCTTGTAATATACCCAGTGCCTTCTCCAGATCCACCTTGGCGATCAAAGCATCGTAAAGCGCCGAAAAATAATTCGACTCAGCTTCTTCCAATGTTGAATTTGCTTCCACCACTTCCAGATTAGATCCTACACCTTCGTTGTATTTAATTTTGGTCATTTCAAACACCTCTCTTGCCAGTTCCATATTTTCCTCTTGGACCACCAGAGTACGAAGGCTATTCTGCAGCATTTTTCTCGCCTGGAACAATTCCAGCGCTACGTTTTGCTCCATAAAGAATAATTGATTCTCCAGCTGATTGACTTTAAGTCTGCTCTGCTGTATTCTAAAACTCTTATTGAGGCCGTCAAAGATGGGTATTGACATTCTCAACCCCACAAAAGAGGATGAAAACCACCTATCTGACTGGAAAATACTGCCCATATTTTCAGCACCCGATACTCTCTGAAATGTTCCAAATGCGGAAATTTGAGGCATGTACTGAATCTGATTATTTTTAAGGTCTAATTTGGCCAGATCTCTATTGGTAATTACTTGATCAACTTCTACTCTATTCGTGTTGCTTTGACTAAGCATCTTCAGGATTTCTGCTTCATTACTGAGTGATGACAGATCTTGGGTCAATTCTATTTCAATGGATTCCGGCAATCCCATATTAAGTTTAAGCAGTTCCTTACTCACCGCTACAGCTACCTCATTTTTCTCAAGCTCAGTTTTCAGATTATTAGATTGGACTTTGATCCTGCTTACATCCAGCTTTTCAACAAATCCCGCTTCATACATAGCTTCTGTTTCTCTTAGCAAAGCATTTGTCCGGGTAAGGTTAGCCTCCACCAATTTCCTTCTCTCATCGTTTACAAGGACAGTGAAATATGCTTTTTTCACATTTTCGAGAACATCATTTTCTGTCTTTATTTTATCAAATTCAGTTAAGGTTTTAAGGGTTTTCGCCGCTTTCAATCCCACAAAATACGACCCGTTAAAAATCATCTGCTCCACATTAATACTTAGTGAGGACTGATAGTTTACCGCAAAAGGTATAACCGTAATATCATCAGGTGTATCAGGTGATCCTCCACCTCCCGAACCATCATCGGGAATAATCCCTCCCGCTTCGGCGGGTAAGATGAGTAAGGGTGGCTGCACATTTTTGGTCATCTCCAGCGTGCTGTTGATCTGAGGCAGACCCGCGGCTCTGTTTTCCCCTACAACTCCCTTTGAAATCAAAATCTCCAATCGCGCATTTTTCGCATCCACATTGTTTTCCAAAGCAAACTCCAATGTCTCCTTGAGATTGAGCTGTACCTTCTCCAAAGGAGCAACTTCCTGCGCCACTGCCTGTTGACTCAACAGGCTTATAATCAGCGCAACTATAAAATAAATCTTTGGTTTAAACATGATATAATTCTAAAAAGGATCTGTTCTCAATTAACTGTTAGTACTTGGCAGGTTCTATGCCTTCGGTTGATTAATTCGAATTACGTTTCTCAATGTAGGCGCTCCTGCCTTTTTCGGTAAATATGCCATGTAAGAAATGATCCAGCATCTCTACGTGCAGTGTCAATAGGCTGAAGTCTGTTCTATCAAAATTTGATGGATTCATCGCAGACCTGATTTGATCAATTCTCATATTTGCCAGAATCTTGGCATTGATCTCGGGTCGAAAGTAGCCAAGCCTCTTACCTTTTTCAATCACGTTGACGATATCTGTCACAATAATTTCATCTTTAAACTCATTAAACATATTCCACACTTCCGGAAAATACTTTTGGATTTCAAGCAGGACCATTGGATTCAAAGTGGCCAAGCGTTCTCTTACCATCTTGGAAGTATGGACTAAATGCTCGATGACCCCGTCCTCCCCTTCCATTATCCTTTTAATCGTTCTTTGGTCTTCTTTCAAAGCCAGAGAAAAAGCCTCCTTCACGAGCTGCTTTTTATCTATGAATTCCTGATAAATCGTCTTTTTGGAAATTCCCACCAACCGGGCAATATCCTCCATAGTGACGGCCCTAATTCCATACTGGCTAAACTGCTCACTGGCAACCCTTAAAATCTTCTCTCTCATTTACACATATCAGCTGAAATTTCTCCATGCAAAACTACGGAAACTTTTATCCCAACAAAAGTTTCCTGCGTATCAAAAACGAACAATATTCTGTTTTTAAGGTAAAATATCGTACAAATTCGTACGAATTCGAACAGCAGTGCGCTTCTCCGAAATTTAACATGGAAGAAATAGAGGCCACAGAGTCAAAAAATTAGAAACAAGAGACTGGAAACAAGAGCCAAGAATCGAGTGGCTAGAACCCAGACTTACGTGGTTTAAGTCCTTTACACCAGAAGACCACTATGTCTTCTATGTGACTATGCGGCAAACATAAATTTAATCTGTAAGTATCTCCCGCAAGGGCGCAGGAGAGGCGCAACTTATTCTATTTCTATCCGGTTCGGGTCTTCAGATCTTCAGACCTGCGTCAATCACTGGGTGATTTTTCAAAAAAAACAGGCAATGAGTTTACAAGTAAAAACCAAACTATTATTTTAGCGTCCCATCGGGGTGTAGCGCAGCCCGGTTAGCGTACACGTCTGGGGGGCGTGAGGTCGCAGGTTCAAATCCTGTCACCCCGACTTGATTGAGAAGGAGTTTCGATGCAAAAAATCGTAACTCCTTTTTTGCTTCCAAACATTTTGTATACTTAACAATACAAAGCCATCTGAAGGCTGCATTTAGAAAGGCACAAGTTTGGTTCAAGTTTATTGATTTGGACCCTAAGTATTACAGTCTTCAGATTGCCTTCCTGTGATTGTAAGGTTATTTAACCACTGCAGTCTGAAGACTGCATTGAATAAGGCACAAGTCTGAAGTCTTGCGCTAATCAATCAGGTCTTATAACCTAGAGTCAAGATTGATCTTCGACGTCATTGCGAGGGAAGAATGACCGAAGCAATCTCATCGTATCATAAAAGATTGCTTCGTTCCCGACAAATCGGGACAGGCTGTGCCTCCTCGCAATGACGTGACACCAAATTTTCAAATCCGCCACGGCGGACAAGTTATTTCATTTTTCAATCTTTCAATCTCCCTCCCAATTCCGTACCTTTGCAGCTTACCAGCCAAAGGACATGATTTTCTTCTTTGAATCCCCTCAAAAAACCGTTTACGCTGTACAATCTCCACAACCTTTCGCGCCCGAAGACCTAGAAAAGCTGAACTGGCTTTTTGGCGGAGCAACAGCCATTACTACACCTTCACTTTCCGGGAAATACTCAGGCCCCCGCAAGGAAATGATTACCCCATGGTCAACCAACGCCGTGGAAATCACCGCAAACATGGGAATCCCCGGCCTGATCCGTATCGAGGAGTTTTTCCCGCTCAACGAAGGAGACCAGATCGACCCCATGCTTCAGCATGCGTTTGACGGGCTGGACCAGGAGATTTTTGACATCCACTTGCAGCCGGAAGCGATCGTAGAAATCAACGATATCGCTGCCTATAATAAGGAGCACGGATTGGCGCTAAGCCAAGTAGAAGTGGATTACCTGGACAATGTCTCCAAGCAACTGGAGAGGCCACTGACGGATTCTGAGGTTTTCGGATTCTCCCAAGTAAACTCCGAGCATTGCCGACACAAGATTTTCAACGGTACTTTTATCATAGATGGAGTAGAAAAGACTCAGACGCTTTTCCAACTCATCAAAGAAACTTCCAAAGCGCATCCTAACCGGATCGCCTCTGCTTACAAGGACAACGTAGCCTTTGTAGGTGGCCCAAAAGCGCAGCAATTCGCGCCGAAAACTGCGCATCAGGCGGACTTCTTCGAAACCCGTGAGATCGATACGGTGATCTCCCTGAAAGCTGAAACCCATAACTTCCCTACTACCGTGGAGCCCTTCAACGGCGCTGCCACAGGAGCCGGAGGAGAAATCAGAGACCGTCTCGCCGGAGGTACGGCATCTATTCCTCTCGCAGGCACAGCGGTATATATGACTTCTTATCCCCGCTCCGAGAAAGGCAGATCTTGGGAAAGTAAGCTTGCAGAGCGTCCTTGGCTGTACCAAACTCCGATGGATATCCTGATCAAAGCTTCCAATGGAGCTTCTGACTTCGGGAATAAATTTGGTCAGCCATTGATCTCAGGGTCACTTTTGACCTTCGAGCATGAGGAAGATGGCAAGCACCACGGTTTTGACAAAGTAATCATGCTGGCTGGCGGTGTGGGATTCACCAATGCCAACTATACCAAAAAAAACGAGCCAAAAGCCGGTGATCAGATCGTGATCATGGGCGGCGACAACTATAGAATCGGAATGGGCGGTTCGGCGGTTTCTTCCCTGAACACCGGTGAGCTTTCCAACGCAATCGAGCTAAATGCCATACAGCGTTCCAACCCTGAGATGCAGAAGCGTGTTTCCAATGTGATCCGCGCCATGGCTGAGAGCGAGAACAACCCGATTATTTCCATTCACGATCACGGAGCAGGCGGACACTTAAACTGCCTTTCCGAATTGGTGGAAAATACCGGAGGCACAATTCATATTGACAAATTACCGGTGGGCGACCCTACCCTTTCCGCCAAGGAGATCATCGGAAACGAATCCCAAGAGAGAATGGGATTGGTGATTGGTAAAAAAGACGTAGATACCCTGCATCAAATCTCTGACCGGGAGCGTGCACCATTCTACGTGGTGGGCGAGACTACCGGAGATATGCATTTCAAATTCGAAAATGGCAAAACCGGTGAAAAACCGGTGGACTGGAACCTGAGCTACATGTTCGGCTCTTCACCAAAGACCATTTTGGAAGATAAAACCACCAACGCATCATTTACGGAAGCAACTTATGAAGCAGATCTGATTCAAGGATATATCCGCGACGTACTGCAACTGGAAGCGGTGGCTTGTAAGGACTGGTTGACCAATAAAGTCGATAGATCCGTGACTGGCCGTGTGGCAACACAGCAGACAGTAGGAGAAATTCAACTCCCGCTGAATGATGTAGCTGTGATGGCCTTGGACTTCACAGGAAACAAAGGTATCGCCACCTCCATCGGTCATGCACCTGTGGCGGCTTTGGCAGATCCTGAGGCAGGAAGCCGATTGGCAATAGCTGAAGCGATGACCAACTTGATTTTTGCACCTATCCAGGACGGTTTGCAGGGAATTTCTCTTTCTGCCAACTGGATGTGGCCTGCCAAAAATGAAGGAGAAAACGACAGATTGTATAGAGCGGTTGAGGCAGTTTCTAAATTTGCCATTGATTTGGGAGTAAATATTCCTACCGGAAAAGACTCCCTTTCCATGACCCAAAAATACCCTGACGGTAAGACGGTTTACTCTCCGGGCACGGTGATTATCTCCACAGTAGGAGAATGCTCCGATGTGAAGAAGACAGTGAAAACTGCCCTTAAACCTATCAAAGGAAGCAGAATCCTTTACATAGATTTTTCCAAGGATAATTTCAAGCTGGCAGGCTCCAGCTTCTATCAGGCGCTGAACAAAATCGGAACAGAAACCCCTGACGTTAAAAACCCGCAGTATTTCGCACAGGCATTTACTGCTATTCAGGATCTGATCGATCAGACTTGGGTGCTTGCAGGGCATGATATCTCTTCAGGCGGCTTGGTCACTGCACTGTTGGAAATGTGTTTCCCTGTACAGAATATTGGCTTGAAAGTAAAACTGGACCGTCTGCATGAGCCGGATATGGTCAAAGCATTGTTTGCCGAAAATCCGGGAATCCTGATTCAGGTGGCAGATGAACATGCGGTGGAAGCCTTATTGGCAGAAGCAGATGTGGACTATGTGGAACTGGCGAAAGTTACTGACTCAGGAAGCATTGAATTTGCAGGAAAAGACCTTACCCTTGACATCGCTGAGCTTCGTGATGTATGGTTTAGATCTTCCTATCTATTGGACAGAAAGCAAAGCGGGGAGAAACTTGCCAAAGACCGTTTTGACAACTATAAAAATCAGCCCTTATCTTTTGAATTTGCCGAAGGATGGAAAGGTGACTTTGCCACGGCAGGTCTTGATCCATTCCGAACTTCCAAGGGCAAAGCGAAGGCAGCGATCATCCGTGAAAAAGGGGTGAACGGCGACCGGGAAATGGCCTACTCGCTATGGTTGGCAGGATTTGAAGTGAAGGACATCCATATGACCGATCTGATCGCAGGACGTGAAAATCTGGAAGATGTGCAACTAATCGTCTTCGTGGGTGGATTCTCCAACTCCGATGTCCTGGGTTCGGCCAAGGGCTGGGCAGGTGCATTCCTGTATAATCCTAAGGCGAAGCAAGCGCTGGACAACTTCTACGCAAGACCAGACACCTTGAGTTTGGGCGTATGTAACGGCTGCCAACTGATGGTGGAACTTGGACTTGTCACTCCTGACCATGCGGACAAACCAAAGATGCTACACAATGCGTCCCATAAGTTTGAATCCACTTTCGTGAACGTGACCATCCCACAAAACAACTCTGTGATGCTAGGCTCACTTAGCGGTCAACGACTTGGCGTATGGGTAGCACATGGGGAAGGTAAGTTCTCACTTCCACAATCTGAAAGCGACTATAACTTCGCGATGAAATACAGCTACGAAGCCTATCCCGGCAATCCAAACGGATCCGATCATGCTACCGCAGGTATCGCCTCCGCAGACGGTCGTCACTTAGCCATCATGCCACATATCGAGCGAAGCCTGAAGCCTTGGAACTGGGCACATTATCCTGCTGACAGACAGGATGACTTTACGCCTTGGATGGAGGCTTTTATGAATGCACGAGTTTGGGTTGAAGATCATACTTCTTAAACTTCGACATTCAGCATTCATCATTCGGAATTAATCTGATTGAAAAATTAAGATCTTCGAACACATTAAAATCCCTTAGAGAAATCTGAGGGATTTTTTTTGGTTTAGGAATAGGTGGTATATTGAGCTAGGTTCTTAAAACCAACGTCAAGATTTCTGGACTTTTTAAAGAAAAAACCTTGTACTGGGTATTGTGAGGGAAGGGTTTAGTTGGCATATTGGGAAATAGAAAAGATGGGTAAAACAGTATCTATCGTTCCGAGAAAGAAAAATAAAGACGGTTTTACCGAAACAATAAACAATTAACCATAACCAAAAAACACAATGCTAAACAACTTCTTCAGAATCAATTTGCCATATGGCATCATCAGAAATGATAAAGGCGAATGGATGGCTTTTAATCGAGAATACATGCCACTTGGTTATAACGACACAGAATTTAAAGGTAGGCTGCCAATAGCTTTTGAGGATAAGCCTATATGGACAAAATATAAAGCCCTAAATGAAAAAACTTTGCTTGCAATTTCTTGGGACGATGAAGAAGGAGTTAGGAGGGATTCTGCTGGAAAAATAGAATGGGTATTCTTTTATAATGACAAAAGCAATCCTTCAGCTTCAAAATTGAAATCGGATTGGGATGCATACTTTGAAAAGATTAAATGTCTTTCAAATTTTAAGAAAGCATAGCCATGACTTTAAAAGAAATCGAGGAATACAAAGATGCAGTTCTTCAAATATTGTTTGACGTACAGGTGTCAATTCATAACGCCAAATATCTAGGAACTTCTTCCAGTGAAAACGAGAATTGGGTAAAAAAGCATGGCTTCTTCAGACATTACTTTAGTCAGATGAGGTTTATTCTTATAATTCAGCTTGCAAAGCTTTTTTCTAATTCGGGAAATGAGAGCTATAGCTTTCAAAAATTCATCAATAGACTAGACTCAACTCCATTGCCTAAAGTGGATGAGCTTAACAGGAATAAAATCTCTGATCAGTCTAAGAAAAAAGAACTGATAACCGAACTCCGATCAATGCTAGATAAATTGAAAGGTGAGATACAAGTCCTAATGGAATTGAGGAATAATTTTTATGCTCATGGTAAAAGAATCAATAAACATGGCCAGGAAGTAAAAGTCGAAAAAGAGATTCCTTTATCCTGGAAGCAATTAGAATCTCTTACCGAATTGGCTTTTGATTTTTATAATAGAATCAATGGAGCGTTCTATGATGGAGAATTTATTTTCCCAAATAAAAGCGGGTGGAGCCCTGAATGGGTTGTTAAGCGAGCTGCAGAAACAAGAAATGAAATACCATTTAATTCTAGAAATAGATAATTAAAAGTATATGACAGAGTTTTTTAAAGAATTTTTTCAGACTGTTAACGAAAGGCTGAGGAATAAAATTTTTGGGCCATTTCTAATCTCATTCCTTGCTTGGAACTGGGAGCCTATCTTGATGATAATAGCGTCCAATAAAACCATTGAGTTGACTATTAGCACAATAAAAGATGAGGGATTATTTGATATAGAGAATGTACTCTTAATTCCTCTCGCAATTTCCTTAGTGTATAGTGTTTTGGCTGGTTATATAACAAATGGAATTGATTGGCTGAACATGAGGTCTTTGAAATGGAAAATTGGACACAAGTACATCAATAAGGATTTTGAAATAACGCAAAAGTTAACAGTAGGAAAAAAGGAATACGAATACCAGGAAATGATCTCTGGAAATGCGACACTGGCAGATCTCAATAGTAAGATTCAAACATTAACGGAAAACCAAAAAAAGCTCGTCAATGAAAACATGGAATTAAGGGGTCAATCTGCTAAAAATATTGAATTGTCTAGAGAATTAAGTGAGCTAAAAATAAGCTCGAAAGATTTAGAGGGAAATTATGAAATGGAAACCATTAAGTATGACAACCTGAAGGAGGATTTTATTTTCTCAGGTCTAGAATTAATAAACTATCAACTTCAGAATGGCAATTTTCAATTAATAGGAGTTCCAGAAAGATTGATTCAATCATTAATTAATTTAAAAGTTATTCATACTGAAAAGGTTAATGAAATGACGGTTATTAATTTCACAGAGAAAGGAATAGTAAACTACTTGAGATCTAAAAATGAAGAATAGTCAGAACAGCAGTTCTATTGAATTCATAAAAAAAATTCAGGATATAACTGGCTTAAGAATATCGAGTAATTTTGATAGAAACCTTATCCCAGTTCAATATGAAAAGTATGATGAGAATACAATAGTTTTAAAATTTGAAAAGAACTTAGCAGGACCATTTTTTTACAAGGCAGAAGTCAGAAGGTATTATAAAGACACTACCTATTGCATTTATTCCATTAAGGCCAAACTTATTGACGAAGATGGAGTAGACCTGACTAAAACTGCAATTGAGATAGGAAACAAAATAGTCAGGCTTTATGGGGAAGATCATCTTGGAAATGAATTTATCTCAGATGTTGAAGGAGCTGAAATGACTCTAGGTGTCTGGAAAGGGAGAACTTGGCTCAATGTAGATAAACACCCAGTTAAGCTTTTGATGGAAATGGATAGATCGGACTTTAAGATTACCTTATTTTTTGACTAAAAACTTGAGTTATAGAGTCGCAGCAAAATAGTTTTTTAGGTGGAAATGGGGTAGGTAGGTAGGTAGGTAGGTGTTGGCCCAATGGGTGTAGTTAGATCGTTGGTCTAAGTGTGTAACTAGCTTTAATATCCTTACCAATTTGAAATTGTTTTATAAAACCTCTAGTAAGAAGTTCAAATACGTCTCTACCTACAAAAATTATTGGAATCTACCAGAACTACCTCTAGACTAACCTAATATGGAAATCATCGATACAAATATTTTGTATTATAAATATACAAACCCTAAATATAGTATTGAGATTGAAGGAAAAAAAATTAGTTCTATAAATGCACTTGAATTTTTAAAGAACATTGAAAAAATTCATACCAATTCAGCTAAGTTTTATATCCCACTTAATAGCGGATTAAATTTTCATTTAGCTATTTTGTTATCAAAGTTTCATAAAAAAAGAGCCTTCAACAAAAGTTTGTCAGATTATATAACCTTTGAATTCAACAATGACTTCCCCAGTTATAATCTATATAATAATATTTCTATTAAACAAGTAATCAATTACAAACAAAAAGAGCTTTTAAAAGCTTCAATTAATTTCCTACCTAAAGAAAATTGCAAAGATATCTATTCCAAATATAATTTCTTAATAGACTATAACTTAGATTGCATTTCTCTTGAACAATCAGATATTGATCTAGCCCTAGAGTTACTGTACAAATTCCTTACTAACCATTCTCTAAAGGATGATTTCAGAAATTGCTGGAATGATCTATTAATTGCTTCAATTGCAGTTAATCGAAACATGAATCTAATTTCAAAGGATAAGTTGCTAAATCAATTTGTTTCTTTAGAATTTGGAATTAGACAAAAAAGGGTAACTAAAAAAATAACTGAATATGACTTCTCCTCAAATGAAGTAACCGAACGGAAACATGAAAAATTTGAAAGCAAAGGTTATATAAACAGAAGTTGGAATTATCGGTTAAAAACAAAATAAGTCGATTCACTTCTTGCTTTAGTCAGATCGTTATTAAAACCCCCGTCTGGGTGATATCAGATCGTTGGTCTAAGCATTTGCAACCTTACTATCCTATAGAATTTGTAATTATAACCATAATCAAAAAAACTAGAGATATATTTAAAGACGGTTTACTTACTTCTCCATCATCTTTTTCAACAACTCCACCTTTTCCCGCTCGGATTCCAAGAGGCGTTCATAAAGCTTTTTATTTTCTTCAAGTGCCTCCACCCATTTCTCTATAGGATTTACATTGAAGGTCGTATGATAATTTACACCGCTGAATTGACCATTGAATGAGGAATTAAAAAAGTTGATTGCCGATTCCTCATTAAAATTCTTAATCGCCTCCGCCGGAACCTTTAAAATCTCAGCCACCTGACGCAATAGCTCCTCCTCCACTTCTTCCTTTTGCTCCAGCAAGCTGATTTTCTTCTGGGACCAGTCAGGTCCAAGTTCGAAGGCCAGTGACTCCTGCTTGATGCCCATCATCTCACGAAAACGCTTGATATTCCTGCCGTGGTGGATTTTTTCGTTCATAGTCTGAAGTATTAGAAAGGGAAATTAGCAAAATCTGCCCAAAGTCCTTGGACTAATTTATTCTATAGGGATGAGACCAGCAAGGAAATCGAGGGATTGCCTGATAAATCCAGACAAAATGTGTCGGGGATGGATGATTGTTTAGTTGTGAATTTGTCTGCTTACAAGGCTGAGAACCACTAGACTGCCTATTTTGTGTATTTTGATATCGGTCATGCCTACGGCATTGTGTGAACCACGGTTTTATCATTTTTACCAGCCATTGAAATGGCTGGCTAGATGATCGGCCATGCCTACGGCATTGATTTGAACAAAATCTCTCATTCTTGCCAATCTCCAGCACACAGATCATGAATATTATAAAATTGTCCGGCAAATTAATCAAACTTATCAGTCCCAGCGGGACGACCCATCTTATAGCCAGAGGTTTTAACCTCTGGGTTTTTCGAAGATTATATGCTCTGGCGAAGTCCCATAGGGACGGACGATATTTATTCAACACCGCATCAGATAATCATCTAATATTGGATTATCATTAACCCATATCGGTCATGCCTAGGGCATTTGTAAACCATGCTATCATCATTTTACCAGCCATTGAAATGGCTGGCTAGATGATCGGCCATGCCTACGGCATTGATTTGAACATAAACCTTCATTTATTTTGCGGATACTCATGGTTCTACTTAGCTCACCAACCATGGTTGGCTAAGTTATCGTAGATACACCTATAGGCATTGTTTCCAAAACTATTCCTTATCAGTCCCAGCGGGACGACCCATCTTATTGCCAGCCATTTCAATGGCTGGATATCTGAATTGCAATATGATCTGGCAAAGTCCCAGAGGGACGGCCGATATTTATTCCAACTCTTTAAAAAGGTATTCCGGTAAAAAATCTATATTATGTGCCTTTAGCATCATGAGGTATTCCTCCCTAAAGGTCATTTTTTGATGATGGTTTTCCTGATTTTTCACATAATCAAAAATATTGACCACCTCTCTTTCGCTGTAAGTAAAAGCACCAAACGCGGATTGCCATTCGAACCTATGCTCAAGTAGCTTGGATTCATTTAACCATTTGGAGGATTTGGCTTTAGCACTTTTCATTATTTCAGAGACCGCTTGTTTCGGATAAAACTGGAACAGGCAATGAACATGGTCAAAATGTCCATTCACAATTAAGGTCTTCGCACCCGTCTCATTGATCAGGTTTCCTATCACAGCGTATAGCTCGCTTTTAAAAATATCCTGAATAACTGCTTTTCTGTATTTGACCGCAAAAACTGCCTGACAATACATCTTTGAATAGGTATTTGGCATAATTGATCATATTGGTTAATCAAACTAATTTAATCAATATCGGCCATGCCTACGGCATTTTGTGGAAACTCTCATGCCTTTTTACCAGCCATTGAAATGGCTGGCTAGGTAATCGGTCATACCTACGGCATTATTTCGTGAATTTGTCATTACCAGTCCCAGCATGAGGATTCAGTATTACTACCAGCACTATTCCTTATCAGTCCCAGCGGGACGGCTCATATTCTTGCCAGAGGTTTCAACCTCTGGAATTATGAATGGCAATAATCAGGTAAAGTCCCATCGGGACGGACGATATTCATTCAGCACCTTACTGCCAAAATTTCTATAAAATACCACCTTATTAAAAATACCCTTCCTATCATTTAGTTCAAATAATGGTGTAATTTATTGGCTGATTGTCATGCCTAATATGAAGATTTACACATTAGTTTTCGGAGTAGTTTTATTTTGCTTTTCACCCAACATCATGTTCGCTCAGAATGTAAAAAGTGAATCGGTCCCTATTGAAATCGGAAAAATAATCACTATAAATTCTAACGTACTCAAAGAGGAAAGACAGATCTATATTTCCTTGCCCAACGGCTATGACACATTGAACTCCGATCTTCCTGTGATTTACGTTTTGGACGCTGAATACCGCTTTGACATTGCCCAAAGTATCCAGTCTTATTTTGGAATAACCACCAGAATTCCACAAGCTATTTTAGTAGGTATTGCCAACCCTAACCCGGATGCCCGAAAAAGGGATTACTTACCAAAAAGCTACGGTGGGGAGGCTCAAAATTTCACTCAATTTCTATCAGAAGAGCTCTTCCCCTTTATAGAAAAAGAATTCAAAGCAAGTGAGCGCAGATTTCTGGTAGGGCATTCAAATGGTGGCGTTTTTGTAGTCTACACCCTGCTTACTAATCCAATTCTTTTTGAAGCGTATGTCGCCATAGATCCCAGTCTAAAATACATCTACAAAGAAGGAGATTTAGGGCTAGAACGAGATCTCAGTGACAAAAAACTCTACCTAGCTTCTTCAGACCTGGCTTACGGGTATTTAGAAGATGTAGCCGCCGATATGCAGGCAGATTTTGCAATTTTCAAGAACCACCTATATCAAACGCGTGATAGGCATCATCTCAAATTTAAAATTGAACATATCAATGATGACCATGGCAACTCCTACATTCCAGGACTTAGCAGAGGATTAAGGTACATTTTTGATTGGAGGATTGAATAAAAACAGCACTAACCAATTGGCTTAGAACTACACACGTCTCACGATATGACTAACCCAATCAACCTAGGATTGGGTAACCCATATCGGTCATGCCTAAAGGCATTTTACAAAATTCTCTACACCATTCATCCAGCCATTAAAATGGCTGGCTAGGTAATCGGTCATGCCTACGGCATTGATTGGAATGGAAATCCCCATTGATTTTTATCTGATATTCATGATCCGACTCAGCTCTCCCACCATAGCTGGCTAAGTTACCGTAGATACACCTATAGGAATTGTTTCCAAAACTATTCCTCACCAGTCCCATCGGGACGACTCATCTTATTGCCAGCCATTTCAATGGCTGGATCTCTGAATTGCAATATGATCTGGCAAAGTCCCAGAGGGACGGCCGATTTTTTCTCTAACTCTTTAAAAAGGAATTCCGAGAAAAAAGGCAATTTGCCGGGCTAAATACTTTTCAGCTTTTTCAGTTCCTGATAGCATTCCTTAGCCAAAGGAAGTAGATTTTCACGGCTATACGTCATTTCCAACTCCCTGCATTTCTCTATATGTTCCTTATAAACTTGATAAAATCGATCTATTGATTCCTCCCCTCTCATCCCCATCAGCTCCGCAATACTAAAGCAAAGATCCAAAGAGTGAAACCCTTCTTCTGTCAAACCGATGGATTCCAATCCATAGATCAACTGCATATGCCGAAGATCCTGAAGAATCAGATCCTCTATTAGCAACTCCTTATTCATTCTTCCCTTCTTTTAATTCTTTGGCAAGCTCGACCAAGGCTTGATAACATTCCTTGGCCAGTGGACGGAGTTCCTCTCCTAAGTGGGTGATAGGAAAGTCACTTGCCTTGTCCATAAAGTATAGATAAGTAACTGTAAAATCATCAACCCCTACGCACCTTTCTACTTTAAAAATCTTAAGCAGCAGATCGTAGATTCCGAGGTAATGGTTTTCAGTACATAAATCCAATGCCTCTAATCCATCAGTCAACTGGGAATGCTTCATATCTGCCATGATCAGTTCCTCGATCAGGTCATCTATTGAGACGTTAAGTTCAGTTTTCATGCTGTATTTGTTTTTGAAGTGGTTGAAAAAAATGTTCATAATGACGCTGACATAGTTGCTGAATCTGTCTGGCACGATCGGTCAGAAGCTCAGCAATCTTTCTCTTTATCGGAAAATCCAATTTATACCTTGCCTTGCAGTAGGCATCTTCCAAAGTCTGTAACAAGTGTTTTTCCTCTATACAGTCTTGGGGGAAAACCACTATTAGCTCAGGAATAAATTGGTAGCATTCCCGAAGCAGTATTCTGATCTCATGACTTTTTCGCTCATAGCCTTCCCACGCCAAAATCAATCCCCGAAGACGTAATTCCAGACTTTGATGGATAAAATACAATGACATACCCCAGTTCAAATCCTCCTGCTCCTGCATGGCATGCCTCCAAAACAGATTCGAAGTCTCCCAGTTTTTATATAGATCATGACTCACCAGCCCCATTCTTTCCTTCAACTTTTCTCCATCCATCTCTGAAAGATCTTTTACTCCTTCTTTCTTGAAAATCAGCTTACCGGAGTGGAAATGTGTTAGGAAGAATAGATTACCATTTCGAAGTTCTTTGCCTAAGTAATTCCGATTTATAGCGTGGATGGCGATCTCCTGTTTTCCTGCAGCCAGAAAACTAAACAGCCCCACTGTATTTTGATAGACCTCCAACTCCTGATGCTTGAGCACTACATACACTTCCCGTCGGCGCGAGATATCCAGATGCTCTAAATTTGGCAGATCAAACAGATAGATCATTTCCGGATCAACCAAAATCTTCAATGCCTCGATCAACTGAAGAAAATAACTTTCTGAGGTTTGAATAAGCTCTGGAAAAGGCTCGGATTCTGGTACTGGCTCGGGAGCATAAACGATGTCCAAAAGTTGCCTTAAGTCCTCATAGAATCGTATCATTTCTTTTGTATGATAGGCTGCCTCAGTAGATTCCTCATCTGCAATCCAGGCTTTGAGTAGATTCCAGAGTAGCTGTTTGCTTTTGTCTTTATTATTGGAATCCAAAAACAAATCTGGAAGGTCTTGCAATGTTTTCATTCTATAAGATTTCTATTGCGTGGATTAGGCCGGTTTTTCACCTCTACATACCGCTTCTTTAAAGCTTTATAACACTTTTTAGCCAGAGGCCGCAAATGGTCTCCAAAATAAGTTTTGGGCATATATTTGACCTCATAAAGATGCTCCCTATAGACTCCTCCAAAATCATAATCATCCAATTTCTCTTCTTCATCCATGATCCCAAGTATGATAACCAACATACCATAATTGTGGTAGTAAAAATTTTCAATTTTGAATTCACGAATAGAAATCATCACTTGAAAACGCCTCAAATCCTCAACGATTAGATCAATTATTAGCTTTTTTCTATTCATCCCTTCAAATGTTTTTAACTAGAATGTGATTTTTTTCCTCATCAAACCGAATTAAAAGCAGATGGATCGCCTCTATCATTCGTAATACATCATCCAGTTTATCCAACTTTTTCTGACTGAATCCATAAATCATCGGCTGATGGCAGTCTAGACATTCTTTGGCGCAGTAGTCAATAAAATCCAGCCATTTTTCTCCCTCTTCTAAATCAAAAAAACCATCAAGAAAAAGCATAGGATTTTGAATCTGTTCCTCATTCAACAGCAAAGGAAAATGAAAAGGAAAGGTTACCTCATAGACCTCACGATTAGCGTTCTTTGGGAGTACAGAATCAAAAGTTGCTTTTGCCATCCAGTCCGGCTGGGTATAGTTATGGGTTATTATTCCGGACAGTGTGATAAGTTCTTTAAGATTATCTAACGTAAGCAAAAACTCTGTAGGACTTGAACCATACCAGACTGGTTTTTCGTCAAAGATCCCCCTTTTCGCAACTGCGATAACCTCTCTCCATTTGGGAAATGGAATGGAATTGAATTTATACTGAATCTTTCTGAAAGCATCTTTCACCTCTTCTGGAACCGGATAAAGAGTGAAATCTTCTTTTTCACCTTCCTGCTTCTTTCTGCTTCGAACAAAGATCAAGTGACAACATTCCACGACTTGGAAAGTCAGCTTTATAAGTTCTGGCTCATAAGTTTTAGGTACATAATCACCAAAGCTATATTCACTTGCCCTTTCTTTTGAAAGACATATATGAGACCATTGCCGTAGCATTTCCAAAATTTGATCCATAGAATAATCAATTGAGATCATTTTGAGATGCTTTCGTGGAAATTTGATCGCATCTAAATGAAGATTACAGGGTAATTCCTTCACTTCTCTAAAATAATTTTCTCCATATGGCACGTTTTCTACTAGATCCAATAACCCTACCTCGCTAACTTCTTGCTCATCGGTGAAAGCTTCGCCGATTGCTAATCCAACAGCCAGCATTTTCTCCAACTCCCGAAGGATCCTTTTATGGGCTTTGGCCTTTTTACCCATGTAGGTTTTCTTGGTGCGATACAGTCCGTTCTCCAGGGTTTTCAGTTCAGACCGCCAGCCTTGCAGATCCATCACTTCTGTAAAAAGCCGTGTGATCTCTCCCAAGGGATCACGATAAGCTTCTGAACCTAAAATTTCATAAGGTTTCATATGTTTATAATTTTTTCTTAAAGGCCATATGGAATGCCCTAATTAATCATTCCCCTGTGTGAGAAACTTTTCTCATGGGCATTTCATGTTGCTTTGTTTAAGTTTAACAATGATGGCACTTTGCCATGCGACTCAACAAAACTCGTAAGTGACTGATAGATAATCTATTCTGAGAGAGAATAGATTATTCTAGTAGAAGGATAAAATACAGAAGGTTATGCTAGAAAGATGGATGGGGCACTTAATTACTAAGTTCAACTCCTTCAGGGTTGATGCTATTTCCCCATTACGTCAGCTAACCACCCATTTCATGGGTGGCTATTGAAAGTTCGACCACTTTGTGGTCAGCTGTCAATCGATGACATGTATCAAGTGATAGTCAGCAAGGAGAATTCCCCTCGTCTGGGTGTAGTTTGACGGTTTCCTGAATTTAGGAATTTGCAATCCCCCACCACTTCTGATACTAGGCTTAGAGGCAAAAGTTAGGGAGAGGTCGGCTGGACAGAATTTGTAATTAACTTTTTCCTTAAAATCTATGATCAAAAACTGGGGCATATTGCAAATTTGTCTTTACTTAATAGCGCAGATGAATTCCTTACTTAGTTCTAACCAAACCGTCTTCTTTCTCCTGAAAGAGAAAGGCATTAATAATGGAAGATTACTTTCTTACCAGATTTCAGAGAAAGACTAGGATTGAGCTCCAACGAATAGTTGATAATCAAGAGCATTTCCAACCTGAGGCTGTTTTAGCTGCGACCAAGCTGCTGAATAAAAAACTAAGTGAGCAAGCCCTCCCGATTCTTGATGAAGCAGCCTATCCGACAAGAGACGAAAAATTAAAAGTTGACAGACTTTCCTTAAGCCTTGACTACCGTCCATTTTTCCGAACATTGAGTTATAGGGAGCTTTTGACCTCCATTTCCATTGCCCTTTTTGGTCTGGCCATTATTGGGATTATTAATTACTATTCCGATGAACGATTTTTTAAGGATGTACATAGCATTTGGAGAGGGCACACGATTCTTTTCGTTTTCCTAGCTAACCACATCATTTATAGGTATGAGCACAAAAGGTCAAATAATTTTCTTGGCAGATCTATTAATGATCTCTTTTTACTTGTTTCACTAATGCTACTGGCGATTTCTTACAAGTTTATAATAGGAGGTACCTACGATTTCCGAATTGGAAATGGTGTTTTAGGTATTATTATCCTAGTATCAGTCATAACAATGTCCATTTTTTCATTCGAAATTGGGCTTGGGCTTCTTAAAATGTTATTGAAAAAAATCAGGTGTCAAATTTTCTAAGACTCAAATTGACCTTGATAGTTGGGTCCATCAGTATTTTGACTTTAATCCCTCTTTTTGAGAGTAACTTTAATGCACCTGTCACCATGCATAGATGGAAGCAACTGGACTGGGATGATTTTCAAGGTTTTGTTAAACCTTTTACGGGTTGGGGAGCCGGAATCAGTAGTGATATTTTTATCGAATTCGACTCCATCCAGGGAAAATTCTCGGCTTATGCCGCAATGAACAACCAATCTTCTTGGAAAAGAATCGAAGCAATGGATTCAAAATACACCTTAAACCATGAACAGTACCACTTCAACATTACTGAATACCATGCTCGCAAACTTAATCAGCTAATCAAAAAAAAGAATTTAAGCAATGAGTCCGAGGTTAATTCCGAGTTGTATGCATTGCGCTCAGAACTAAGGAAAATGCAAGTAAAGTATGATACAGAATCAGACCATTCCTTAAAAAGAGCTTTCCAAAGAATGTGGGAATACAAAATTGATTCGATGTTGAATGAAACAGAAGACTATCCATTATTTCAGGAAAACGGAAACATAGAGGTATTCTTCCCCGATAAACCTCAAGTGCTACTGTTTTCCCTTGAGGATGAAAAATTTACAGGGCATATTCTTGAAAAGTATGATGCTTTGTTTTGGATAATAGATATGAACTTTTCTAGTACTGACACCTCAGCAATTGAATCATTTGCGGCAAGTACATTGGCAGAAAATGGTCTATCTGATATTTTGGTTTATCGAGATTTACTTAAGGAAAATGTAATATTTGATTCCAAAAGCAAAGACACCTTAAAAAATGAAATAGTGGTGGACAAATGGTTTTTGGGAAATAATACTACCTATTGGTTAAGAAACAGGCATCCAATTGGAGAAGAAAACGAAGAGATCTACAAAAGAATGGGAGATCAATTCTTCAACTCATTTAAAGTGCTTGAAGAGTGAAAAAATTGATATTAGCTCATGGCAAATTGAAGAATCCAGAAAGCCACCGCTAGGTGTAGTACCATCGCTCGTGGGACTGGGTGTAGTTTGCCTGCCATACAGGCTGGCCCAAGGCTAAAACAGCCCGCCGCGGCGGGTTGTTTTTTAACTCCTTGTCCTACCCTAATATCTTAACCGATTTGCAATCGGAAACACTTCCAATCTAGCATCATACGATGAAATCGAATTGTAAATTCATTGGGATAGGAAGGCGTAGTTACAAACTCCTAGTCCAACGAATCATGAGAGACAACCCATCTGAATAAAATATTCCCTCTCTCGGCGTAGTAAGATCGCTAGCGGGGCTGGACGTTTGTAACTTCACCCAGTCTCAGATGAAAACTATAAATTTGTGATTAATCTCTAGTAGAGAATCCCGCAGATGCGGACTAATTTAGCCCAGAGCAAGAAAGTGCGCAGCCCAACTTCTCCCAATTATCATCACAAACCCACCTATGCAATTCGAAAAAACAATAAATGGTATTGGCAAGATCTACTCTCCTTTATCCATGGAATGTCAGCAAGATCTTATTGCCAATTCCAAGATCAGCACATTTAAGAGAGGGGAGATTGTCGTCCGTGAAGGGCAATTTTCTGAAAAAGCGTATTTGATCGTAGCCGGTTGTGCCAGAGCTTACTATTTAAAAGACGGAAAAGATATTTCTGACTGGTTTGCTTTTGAAAATCAGTTTATGGCCTCAATTGTCAGTTTTTTCAGTGACAAACCCAGCCCTCATTATGTGGAGTTTGTGGAAGATTCCATTGTGTTCGAGTTCTCAAAAGACACTTTTGACAGCCTTTCCCACAAGTATCATGATTTTGAACGCTTTATCAGCAAGGTAGTAACCGAGACCATGTTGGGTCTATGCGAAAGGCTTTACACCATTCAATTCAATAAAGCAGAGGATAGGTTTAAGCACTTGATAAGTATCCATCCTGATATTACCAACAGAATTCCCCTTACCCATATTGCTTCCTATCTAGGGATAACGCTTGAGACTTTAAGTAGAATAAGAAGTCCTAAAAACCGGACTTGATCTATATCAAATGATAACTCTTCCATTAGAATAACCTTTGTCAAAAGAATCAAAAAATGGAAGAAAACAACAAACAACCGAAATCAATTTGGGGGAAATGGTGGATCCCAATCAGAAAATGGTTTTATCCGGGCTGGTTGCTATATGAAACATCAGTTCGTTTTTATGATTACACACATTCCGTGTATCACTATTTTATACGGCAGCAAGATTCCATCGCATTTTATATTGGGAAAGTCAGCACTCAAACTTTAACTGTTTTTTGCAGTGTTGCCACTTTCGCTGTTTGCACAGCCTTTTTAACAGTGCCCGCTTGTTTTGTTCTCTATAAATTCTTCAAAGCCGAAAATTTGACCGGGACTCCATTTGAAGAAAAATTGAAACCTCTATTCTAATGGCTATGAAAAAAATACTAATCATAAACGGTCATCCAGATGCGGAAAGCTTCAATTATGGTCTATCCGAAGCTTATAAAAGAGGTGCCGCACAATCGGATGCTGAAATCAGGGAAATTAATATCAGAGAATTGGATTTCAACCCAAACCTCCTATTTGGCTATAGAAAGCGGACTGAACTGGAACCCGATTTATTGGAAGCACAAGACAAATTGAAATGGGCTGACCACCTTGTTTGGATATATCCGGTCTGGTGGGGTTCTGTACCTGCCATGATGAAAGGCTTTTTAGACAGAGTTTTACTCCCGGGATTTGCGTTTACCAAAAGAGAAAATTCTTTATGGTGGGATAAGTGTTTCACAGGAAAAACTGCAAGAATAATTTGCACTATGGATCAGCCAACATGGTATTATAGATGGGTTTATGGAAGCCCAAGCCATAATGCCATGAAAAAAGTGACAATGCATTATATTGGGGTAAAAAAAGTGCGGATTACGGCTATTGGCCCCATAAGGCTTTCCAAAGAAGAGTTTAGGACAAAATGGTTGAAAAAAGTTGAAAAACTGGGTCAAATGACCAAGTAATAGCCGGCAGCAATCGAGGAGAATAGGTATAGGGCTGGGCATGAGTTTGCCATAAACATCCAAAACATGCCTGCCTTTTCCACCAAACGGCTGTAAAGTCCCATAGGGACGGACGATTTTCATTGCTGAATTTCAATCAATCTACAATTTAATGGACATTAACCCATATCGGCCATGCCTAAAGGCATTTTACATTATCCAATTCATCATTCATCCAGCCATTGAAATGGCTGGCTAGATGATCGGCCATGCCTACGGCATTATTTCGGGAATAATTTCTTATCAGTCCCTGAGAGAGAATTCAATATTACTACCAGATCAATCCCTTATCAGTCCCATAGGGACGCCCCATATTATTGCCAGCCATTTCAATGGCTGGAATTCTGAAAATGGCAATATGATCTGCAAAGTCCCAGAGGGACGGCCGATTTTTACTCCAACTCTTTAAAAAGGTATTCCGGTAAAAAATCTACATTATGGGCCTTTAGCATCTTGAGGTATTCCTCTCTAAAGGTCATTTTTTGATGATGGTTTTCCTGATTTTTCACATAGTCAAAAATATTCGATATCTCCCTTTCACTATAGGTAAAGGAACCAAACGCTGATTGCCATTCGAACCTATGCTCAAGTAGCTTGGATTCATTTAACCACTTGGATGATTTGGCTTTAGCACTTTTCATTATTTCAGAGACCGCTTGTTTCGGATAAAACTGGAACAGGCAATGAACATGGTCAAAATGCCCGTTAACAATTAAAGTCTTTGCACCGGTCTCATTGATCAGATTTCCTATCACTCCATACAACTCGCTCTTAAAGATGTCCTGAATAACTGCTTTCCTGTATTTGACCGCAAAAACAGCCTGACAATACATCTTTGAATAGGTATTTGGCATAATAGATCATATTGGTTAATCAAACAAACTAATTTAACCAATATCGGCCATGCCTACGGCATTTTATGAACATTCTACCATCATTTTACCAGCTAGACGATCGGACATGCCTACGGCATTGATTGGAAATACTCATTGATTTTTACCTGATACTCATGGTTCGACTCAGCTCACCAACCCTGGCTGGCTAAGTTATCATAGATACACCTAAAGGCATTATTATCAGAACTATCCCACCCTACAAGCTGCTCACCAGATTTGTCCACTGGACAGTGAATCGGGTTTAAATCCCTACCCGTTCTTATTCCTTGGCCGTGGTGTACCCGCAAAAAAGCACCATTGAATGAAAGGAAAGCTTTGAAAGTAAATGAAATCCAAGATTTACTAGCCAATATTTAATCTTACAGCAACTAAGTAAAAGCCACAATCTGCTTAAAAAAATACTTGTCAATTTTTCGGTTGTACTACGGTATTTGGCAAGAGTATCTTTGAACAAAAAAATAAAGTGACAACAAAATTTTTATCGGAACAATCCTTTAACGCTGTATTTTAAAATGGAATTATCAGAAGAAATAATGTACAAAGCAATTGTTGAAAAAGACACTTCGTTTGAAGGGGTCTTTTTTACGGCTGTTAAAACCACGGGCATTTTTTGCAGGCCTTCTTGCACAGCACGAAAACCCAAATTGGAAAATGTTGAATTCTTGAAAACTTCAAAAGAGTGCATTCTCAAAGGTTACAGAGCTTGTAAAGTTTGTAATCCTTTGAAAGTGTTAAACCAAACACCAGTTGAATTTCAGAGGGTTATTGATGAACTTTCAGAAAATCCGGCTTTAAAATTCAAAGACTACGACCTTAAACAAAGAGGGATAGAACCGAGCCAAATAAGAAGGTGGTTTTTGAAGAATCACGGCATTACTTTTCAGGCATATCAAAGAATGTTTAGAATAAATTCAGCTTTTAAAAAAATACAAAATGGCGAAAGTGTGACCCATACTGCTTTTGACAGCGGCTTCGAATCATTGAGTGGATTTGGTGACAGTTTTAAATCAATTTTTGAAGTATCACCTAAAAACGGAAATGTAAAGAATATTATAGACCTCAAACGAATTGAAACACCATTGGGAACAATGCTTGCCTGTGCCACTGATCAGGGAATTTGCCTATTGGAATTTACCGATAGGAAAATGTTGGAAACGGAATTCAAGTCAATTGCCAACCTTCTGAATGCAACAATTATTCAGGGGAACAACAGACATTTTGACACATTGGAAATTCAATTACAAGAATATTTCGATGGCGAGAGAAAAGAGTTTTCTGTTCCCTTGCATTCACCTGGCACCGATTTTCAAAATAAAGTTTGGGCTGCACTACAGCATATTCCTTATGGGCAGACAAAATCATATAAGGAGCAGGCCATAGCTATTGGAAGCCCTGAAAGCGTAAGGGCAGTCGCCAATGCAAATGGAATGAACAGAATTTCAATTTTGATTCCTTGCCATAGAGTCATTGGTTCCGATGGTCAACTGACGGGTTATGGTGGCGGGCTTTGGCGAAAGAAATATTTGTTGGAACTTGAAGAAAAAAACACCCCTTAAAAGCAAGGCAGGCTGTCTCTCTATAACATTGAGGTGCGAAATTCAAGCTCTGAGTCCCTAGTAAGCCAAAACGAAGTTGGATAGATAAAACTTACGAAATCCAACAAGAAACGCCCCGACTGCTGCTTCTAAAAATTGATAAAGGAGAATAGTTCCACTTGAAATTAAAGTTCACCGCAAATGACAAAATCTACACCCCCGCAAGCTACAATATCCCTTTTTTATTAGTGACAGTAGTCATCCAAAGAAATTATATCTTCTGAATGATTTTACAGATTCTGTTTACCTCGGAATCATATAATTATTACTATCCAGACTTCCGCGAGTATTTCAATAAAAGCTAATTTGGCAAGGAATAGTCGACCACAGAAGAATTCACCGAGATATCCCTATAAATTATTTACTAGACCGATAATTGTAGTGTTGATAGGCGAAACAGGTGTTGAGGTTGGCAAAACCAATCTAGACAGGCTACCCCTCTTTCAATCAAACCTATAAATCGAGCGTGCCCCCCTACCTACGGGATCACACACCAGGATGATTATAATGCATGCAACCTGCCTGCCGCCTTTAGGGATTCCATAGCCTGCCCCTACTATTCGGGGTGGCCTTTGAAAGACAAAATATAAACACATGAAATCGAGCATGTTGAAGGACACACACACTGGAATGATTATTTACCATGCGAGATTCTCCCGTCCGCCGCGGCGGACGGGACAGGCTATCTGTCCTTTAAAAATCAAATTATAATCAGATGAAAAACAGAATTGGAACAATCTCTCTAGCCATTGCACTAATTGGCCTGGTGTTTTTTGAAGCAATGTTGCGCATTGGAACACTAACACATCAAGGCTGGGAGGTGGTGTTGACAGGTTTTGAGGCAGCAGCGATCGGAGGATTTGCAGATTGGTTTGCCGTAAGCGCTTTGTTCCGTGAGATCCCCATTCCGTATATCAGAAGACATACCGATATCATCGCCAAAAACAGAGGAAAGCTGACCGAAGGTATCGTCGATTTAGTGACTAACCAATGGCTCTCTCCGGATGTCATTTCCGGGAAAATGAATGAAATAGATTCCACACAGGCTATTTTATCCTTTCTAAAAACTCCGGCAAACCAACAAAAAACTATTGCCGTAGTAAAAAAAATCGTGGTGAAGTTGGCAGACGAACTGGACAACCCAAGAATGGTCGTAGCGCTTAAGTCTATGCTAAATGAGCAGATCAATGAGCTGGATTTGGCATCGACGCTAGGAGAATGGTTGGAAAAATCTATTACAAACGGTGATCACAACCAGCTTTGGGAGCTGATGATCGAGGCAAGTTCCACAGCAATTCACAGCCCCGACACCCGAAAACTTCTACTCGATAAATTGGAATATACAGCCACTGAATATGGCGCCAAAAGCCTAATAAAAGGACTTACTATTTCTCTGGCAAAATCTATTGGAGGAATTGATCTGAATGTACTTGCTGATGATCTTCTCAGCAAAGCAGAGGAATTTTTGGCGGAAGCCAAAGCAAATCCTTCTCATCCGATCCGGTCCAAATTCGATAATTGGATGTTGGAGTTTGCCAGACAACTAGCCTCAGGGGATGCTGACAGCCGAAAAATGATTGATAATTTCATCCAGGGATTTACGCAACATTCAGATGCCGAAAAAATAATTCAAAACCTATTAATAGGCTTCAAGCAAACACTCGCAGAACAACTTTCAACTAACGATACTCCACTTATGCAGTTTGTGACTTCCAAATTGAATAAGATGATATTTGATTTGGAAAATGATCTCGAAGCTCAGGGCAAAATCAATCATTGGATAAAAGAGACAGTTTCCCAGTTGATAACTCAATTTCATGGAGAAATCGGAAACATGGTTCGCAACAGCCTCAGCAAACTGGACAACAAAGAATTAGTAGCTCAAATTGAGGAGAAAGTTGGCAGCGATCTGCAATACATCCGTCTAAATGGCGCGGTAGTAGGAGGTTTGGTTGGGATTCTGATTGCATTATTAAAACTGATCTGAAGCCACCACTGAGCACAGAATTACGTAGGAGAGAAAGAAAACATGTACAGTAGTCGAAAGTAATTATACCTCTCCATCCTATCAGTATGAAATTTAGACTGAAAGTAGCTACTCATGCACAAGTATTCAACCTCAATTCTACTTATACTCCAATTCCCTGCCCTGTGTCTCAAAACGGAATAATTACCAAACTTTGGTCTGTGGTGCCACATATCACAGAGGATATAAGACAATCTAAAATGAAAAGACTTTTAATCATCCTATTATTTGCACCGTTATCGCTATTTGCTCAAACCAGTGATTTTGGCAATTGGTTGATTTATTTTGGCAACAAAAAAATCAATAACAAATTCAACTGGCATCACGAGGTTCAGTATCGTAACTTCAATTTTATAGGAGATACTGAACAGTTGCTCTTAAGAACCGGATTAGGATATGACCTTTCGGAAAACAACAATAACATTCTTTTGGGATATGGTTTTGTATATAGTGAACCTTACATTCAGAACACGGATGAAAAAACCAACTTTAACGAACACCGTATTTATCAACAATTTATAACCCGACAAACGTTTGGACGCTTTGCTTTGCAACACCGCTACAGATTTGAGCAACGATTTTTTGATGATGACTTTAGGCTTAGGCTAAGGTATTTTCTTTCTCTAAATGTGGCTCTTAACAAAAAACAAATGAGCGATAACACACTTTATTTGTCTACATACAATGAGATTTTCATGAACACAGAACAGACATTTTTCGATAGAAACCGGTTCTATGGAGGGCTTGGATATAGATTCTCCAGCATGAGAACAGAAGTTGGTATAATGAACCAGTCCACCAATAATGTTTCCCGAAATCAATTAAATATTATTACGTTTCTAAATTTTTAAACCCAGAAAGAAAATTATAAACACATGAAAGAGACAGACTCTTTAGCGGTTCTAGACCAAGGGCCTTTTTATCATGGAACTAAGGCAGATTTGCAAGTTGGCGATTTGCTGACAGCGGGATTTAAGTCTAATTACCATCCGGATGTGATTATGAATCATATCTATTTCACAGCCATGGTCCAGGGCGCGGGTCTTGCTGCTGAATTGGCTCCCGGCGATAAGCTCCCACGTGTATATAGGATAGAACCTACGGGAAGTTTTGAAAATGACCCTAATGTTACTGACAAGAAATTTCCCGGCAATCCAACACGTTCTTACCGCAGTAAAGAACCGTTGAAAATTATTAGTGAAGTAACGGATTGGGTCCGTCTACCACCCGAAGAACTCAAGAAATGGCAAGAAAATCTGAAAAAATTACGGGCGAATCCAAAGGCAGAAATCATAAACTAATCAATAGGACTTCCTCTACCCCGCAGCCCCTTCTACTAGATACATGGGGTAGATAAAAATTCTTATCTTAAAAAAACGAAGTTGGAATTCGTTCAAAAAGTTCAGTTGGAATACTAGCTGTTAATATAATTGAGGCAAATACTATTGTGGGTCTTTAAACATCCAAAATCCTTCTCCCCATTTCACCAATCCGCTGTAAAGTTTCTTCTGTTATATACTTTTTCTGGTCAATCTGCTGAGGTTGCTCTCTGGTGCAGAAGTAACTATGGATACTTCTTCGCACGCGGTCAGTTTGATTAGTAGTGCCACCATGCCAAACGTGCGAGTTAAAAATAAACACCGATCCTGCGGGAGCTATAATCCTGATTTCGTCAGGATGTTTGTCATGTGGATCTGCCATCACTTCATCGGGCAAGGAGCTTAATTTATGCGATTTGGGCACGATTCGGGTAGAACCATTTGTGGCTGTAAAATCGTCCAACAGCCAAATACTGTTGCAAACTTTGTATGAGCCATTCACGACCGTATTTTTCCAGTCCACATGGAGTTTTTGAAGTCCTTGATTGGGTTTTGCTGCCCGATAGTTGAGCGACGATAATTTGTACGCTTTCCCTAAAACGGCTTCAATACCCGCCAGCACACGAGGATGCGTATAAAAAACATCGAAAATGGAGCCTTTATTGACCAAATTAGCCAAGCGATCCGCCCCTTCTTCTTTCGGATGACGGATATATTTTGATTCTGCCAATTCTGCCCCCGCATTTTCACCTTCCGACCACATCAACTCGTCAATTCGCTCATTCACTTGATTGACTTGGTAGGCAGTCAGTAATTGACCCAAATCGAGATAACCATTGGTGTCTAAAAATTCGATTTCTTCTGTTGTAAGCATATGTAGATAGTTTATGATTGACCGCAAGTCTGCCAATGTTCAAATAATGATTGTTACACCTCGCCTTCGCTCGGTGTCTGTTATATGTAATTTTGGTGGATAGGGAGAAAAAGTGCAGCACAACTTCATATTCTCTCTCATTTTTAATGATTGAATGCAATTACGCCAGACACCTAAATTTCTTTGTTTAAGGAGATGGAAGACGGAAGAACCTCACTTGCTAAAGGTAGGATAAACTTGAAATTACTACCTTGACCTACTTCACTTTCAACCCAAAGATGCCCATCAAGCCCTTTCACAAACTCTCTGCAAAGTGCCAAACCTAAGCCAGAACCACCTTCGTTATCAGTACCTAAGGATGTCATGGTAGTGGATGGGTCAAAAATCTTACGAATGGTCTCTTCGCTCATTCCTACTCCATTGTCACAAATAGAAATCTCCACCTCCACCTCTCTTCTAGTCACTAAGATATCAATACATCCTCCTTGATTAGTGAATTTTATTGCGTTCGAAATTAGATTTCGCAAAACAGTCCCTAGAATATTTCTATCTGTATATAAAACGATATCACTCGTTGGTGCATAATTTAAAGAAATATTCTTAGTCTTTGCACGCGATTCTTTAAGCCAGAGTATCTCAGTTATGAACCTGGACAGTATGATTTTCTCTGGGATAAAACTTAATTGCCCCGTTTGTGATTTTGCCCAATTCAACAAGTTATCAAGCAAATTAAGGGTGTTTTTGGCAGTAGAATTAATTAGATCAATATATTCTACAGATTCTACTTCACTCATATCGTCTTCTTTGAGGAGCTCAGAAAGGCCTATAATATTGTTGAATGGATTTCTTAGATCATGTGCAATGATGGAAAATAACTTATTCTGGGTTAGGTGTAATTCTTCTAGTTTAAGCTTACTCTGTTGTATTATAATATTTTTTTCAAGTATCGTTTTTTGATCAATCTCTTTTAAAAGCATAATAAAACCTATACAGGAACCACTTATGACAAAAAGTGAAATTATCAGAAACCAATTACCAATCGTTGAATTAGTCGTATAGATATAGGATTGATCTAATTGGTAAATATAAAATGCCCTGATCAGCTGGAACACAGAATAGATCAAAAGCACTCCACTTATCAGTAAAGCGGATTTGTACTTATTCTTATTGGTAAAAAGATAATAGGAGCCAACGCCAAAGAAAAATGAAGAGGATGCTATCCGTATTACATTGAGAATTATGTTGTTTTCTTCGACGATTAAAATGCAGGAAAAAACCAGAAAAACGGCAGTAATGAAAACCCACATGAGCTCTTTTCGAATTTTACCATCGAAAGAAAGAAGCCCAAATGAAGTCAGTGCAAAACTGGAAATCATAAGGAAATTGCTTATCCTGAATGAAAATAAAGGAGGAAAATAATCTCTAAAATTAAACAAAACGATAGCGAATACCTGAAACGCAATTCCTAGTGCAACTATTAGCAAATACCATCGCTTGTGATGGTAATAATACTGATAGATGAATAAGGCAATAATGAATAAATTATTGAGCGCTAAAAAAAACAAAATTGAAGGGTAATCTAGGGCCATATTATTTTCCTCTATTCATTTGAGTATGCTAAAGATTAGAAAATTCACTCAATAATCAGGTTTTAAGTGTGATTCTTAAAACTTAAAATTACATCTGAAAAGAATCCCTTAATATGATTTCAGTCATTGATTATCATTGACTTCTTTCTGACATCACTTAACAGCTCCGAAAGCTATTCCTCCATATTAGCTGTACCCTACCCCATCGTTCAGCTTCCTCGGTCTGTGTCACACAGACCGAAACAATGGGTAGGTATGTGTTCAGTGAGCGCGCAAATCACGGTTAAGTTTTGTACCCTAATTAATAAACACATCACCTCCTATTCCTTCCTAATCAGCTGCACAGCATCCAATCGAACTCTTGCTTTTTTTATCAGGGCTGATAAGGTATTGCGCTCTTCCAGCCCTGCCTGAATTTCATCCGCCCTAATATCTTTGTTCTTTTTTTGCAAGGCGGTAAGCCGATTGATTTCATGATCCAAAGTTAATTTCATCCGCTCTAAACCCTTTTTAATTTCTTGTTCACCCATTTGCTCAGCGATTTCTGTAGCGGATAAAATCATATTCGGCAGTAGGGTATCTACAAATGCTTCATTTTCTAGTAAGGGTTCTATTCTACCGGGTACTAAGTTTTTGTTTAGCATTGCTACCGAATAGCTATCTGTTACTTCTTTAGCTGTATGGTCTACTACAATTCTAAGCGGTGTATCGGGAAGGAACCGGTCTATATCAGTGCTTTTCTTGCCGGCTGTTTCAAGGACAAAGATTAATTCAAGTAATAGGCCTGGATTGCCAGTTCCCCGAATCAATCCACAGCTGGCAGTTCCCAAGGTCGAGCCTAGCACCTTATCAATAGCACCGGTTGCCATGGGATGATCCCAGGTAAGAAAGCTTACATCCTCCCTGCTGAGCGCCCGTTTTCTATCAAAGGTCACCTGGATGCCTTCCCGCGGGATGGACGGAAACACTTCAGCGCTAAATGAAGCCGGATGCAACAGGTACGTCCTTGACGCAAGGTCTTCCATCTCTATGTCAAAATGCCTGAAGACTTTCGTTAGATATGTTTCTAATGTGGGATCATTATCTTCCGCCTGGATTTGCTCAATCAATCTTTTTGCTATTCTCGGACGAAATGAGTTCATTTCCAGTAATTTATCGCGTCCCTTAGCAAGGGCTTTCTTGAGTTCTATTTGATATTCAGCTGTTTCTGTAATCAATATTTCCAGTTCCTTCTGAGCCCCTTCGAATGATGGTATTTTGGTAATGTTGAGTAATCGCTCACTGAACAATTTAGAAATAAGATTGCCTCCCTCAAGATTTGTATTAAAAGCATCCAGTCCTTCATGGAACCACCTGACAATGAGCTCTTGTGGACTGCCAAGTAGATACGGAATATGTATAGTAATGTCCTTCTTCTGTCCTATTCGGTCAAGGCGGCCTATTCGCTGCTCCAGCAATTCGGGATGGAAGGGCATGTCAAAAAGAATGAGGTGATGGGCGAATTGAAAATTCCGGCCTTCACTCCCTATTTCTGAGCAGAGGAGTATTTGCGCCCCATCAGGCTCAGCAAACCATGCAGCGTTTCTATCCCGCTGTACAAGTGTGAGGTCTTCGTGAAAAACGCTTGCTGTAAATTCCGGGAAATTACTTAAAGCCGATTCTAATGCCAGCACTTTTTCTTTGGAGGTGCATATTAAGAGCATCTTTTCAGGATGCATTTCCTCCATTTTCCCAACCAGCCACTCCACTCGCGGATCTTCTTCAAACCACAATTCCTGTTCAGGTTTTGTTTCGGATTCCCTTTCCATATCCAAGGAAAACTCTCTTGTTAAGCGCTCGATCCAAAGGCTATGATTTTCTCTTTCCTGAAGGGGAATCAGCTGGGCAATACGCTCGGGGAATCCGCTCATAGCCAATCGGGTATTTCGAAATAGAACTCTACCCGGACCATACTGATCGAGCAGATCTTCAATTAGGTTGTGCGTTGTAAGTTCATCTTTATTGGCTAGCAAGGCGATTCTTTCTTTAGAGAAAATGGATTCTAACAGCCTGAGGTCTTTAGCTTTTAAATCTTTTCCTGACGAAAGCTTTTCGACGATAGCAGCAATGTCTTTATTTCCGTCAGATTCGTGGATAAAATCATCGTAATTGTTATACCTGTTGGGGTCAAGTAACCTAAGTCGTGCAAAATGACTTTCTACCCCTAATTGCTCCGGCGTAGCAGTAAGGAGTAGTAACCCTTTTGCCACCTTACTCAGCAATTCTACAATACCATAGTCTGGGCTTAACTCGTCAACTGACCACTCAAGATGATGGGCTTCGTCAACAACCAGCATGTCCCAGCTGGCAGAAATGGCCTGTTGGGTGCGTTTTTTTGAACCTGCCAAAAACTCGATGCTACAAATAACAAGCTGATCATCGAGAAATGGATTTACCTCTGGCGCACCTTTTTCAAGAGCCGAACAACGTTCTTCATCGAAAATGTTAAACCAGAGATTAAACTTTCTCAATACTTCCACAAACCACTGGTGGATCAAGGATTCGGGAACAAGGATAAGTACCCTTGATATTCTACCAGTCACCAATAAGCGGTGAAGAATAAGGCAAGCCTCAATAGTTTTTCCCAGTCCAACCTGATCGGATAGCAAAACACGGGGCGCAAACCGCGAACTCACCTCATGGGCTATGTATAGTTGATGAGGAATCAAATCAATTTTACCCCCAACAAATCCATGTACCGGAGAAATTCTTCTTTGATAATTATGATCGAGCGTTTCTCTGCGCAGGGCAAAAAATTCTGGCGAATCAATATCTCCCGCAAATAGCCGATCATCCACCGTATGCGAGATAGATACATCTCCAAGTTCGGACTCACCCAACGCTCTGTTGCCCCCAAAGTACACATACAGCCCATTTTCAAATTTAACTTCTTCAATCAACATCGCATGTCCTTGCTGATCTACGATGGTATGTCCTGGTTTAAAAATAGTTCGGAGCAAAGGAGCACTTTCTATTGAATACAGTCTCACTTCGTCTGGCACCGGAAAGGATATCCTCACCTTGCCTTTACTGACTTCTGTCACTATGCCCACTCCGAGTTCAGGTTCTCCGGAACTGGTATATCGTTGATTTAGAAAAAATTCTCCCATGAATAAGGATTTTTGTTTAGAGGATTAATGTAAGTGATTATCCGCATCCGTGATCGGATGATGCCAGTAGCCCCACATTTTTTTTACTGGCTGGATGACCCCGTCCACGTCGGGCTGGCGAGGACGGGTGACCCGCCTCGGCGAGGCAGGCCGAAATGGCCTAAAAGATAAAGCTCACCAAATCCTTGGATGCTTTAATCTCTTTAGTGGTAAAAAAGCGGATATATACATGTAAAAAACAGCAGACCTGTGATTATTATTTTTTTTAGTTTAAAACAAGGATAGCAGAAAAGAACCAAGTTTTTGGTTCAGATGACCAGCTTACTTAGTCTGTTTTCCACAAGGAAACAATAAACATGTTGTCGTCTGTAGGCACAAACTACAGTTAGGAGGGGGAACAAACACGATTAGGATAACCTTAAACCTGCTCCAAACTTTTCTTAGTCTTTCTATAGGTATAATTGGGGTAAATAGTCCGCTTGGCAAAACGGTTTAGCTTATCAGTATTGATCATTTTATGGTAGACTTGTGGAGTCACGCCAAAATATTCGTAGGTAGATCCGTCAAGAAAGGTAATTTCCAATACTAATCCTTTATGATGATAATCTGCAATTCCCCCATTGTTAATCGTTTCTGTATAGGCTGCCAAATTAGCTTCTAAGGTCTCAGGCGCTATACTCACCAAAAAATGATACCCATCAATAATCCTTCGACTTTGAATTTCTGCTTCTACCTGTAGAGGATCTCCATTTTGGAATTTGTCAGGATGCCACTCCTTAACCAAATCCCGGTAACTTTTTTTCAAGGTCTTCAAGTCGATTTCCTTTTCAACTCCAAAGAGTTTCTTGTATTCATTTATGCGCTTCATTCCGTGTTTTCTTTGCGGGCGCAAAGGTACGTCTTAATCCGACCTTAATTACTATCCTGCCTCAGCTTTATGAGGATGAATTTATCAGCCCCTACTGAGAATTAATCGATTGACTCAATTATAATCTCCAAGCAGCTCGTCGTAATTATACTTGTCTCTAAGAATCAAACCACTAAGGATGCTGAAGACATGCTTTTTTAGGCTGCTGACTCCTTGGGGCCATCGGAGTATTACAGGGGATTTACACTTTCTTTCAGTAAAAAAAATATGATTTGGGAGGAAGAAAGACTGTTCCTGTAATCGTACTATTTAGAGAAAATGTGTTTGAAAGAAATCTTGAATCAGCTGCCTCCAACAAAAAACTAAAGCCATTAAGAACGGCAGATTTGTAACTTTGTCTCAATGAAAATTCTCATAATAGAAGACGATCCAAGGGTAGCAGAACTCATTCAGAGGGGTTTGGAAGAGCAGGGCTTTATTCCGACACTGGCCTATGACGGGCTTTCAGGTAAAAAACTTGCACAACAAATCGACTACGACCTGATTATTACCGACATCATTTTACCGAAATTGGACGGGCTGGACTTATGTAAATTCATTCGGCAGATCAAACCCAATATACCGATTATTATGCTGACGGCTCTTGGGACAACCGACGATAAGGTGGAAGGCTTTGACGCAGGAGCAGATGACTATCTTGTAAAACCTTTTGAGATGCGGGAGCTTTTAGTCCGCATCCGGGCTTTACTGAAGCGAAACAACAAAACAGCAACCGGCACCGGTAATGTATTAACGTATGCCGATCTAGAAATGAATTTGCATACGAAAATTGTAAAGAGAAACGGGATCGAAATCAGCTTGACACCGAAAGAATTTAATCTATTGGAATACATGCTTCGCAACCCTGAACGGGTTTTGTCAAGAGTAGAAATTGCCGAAAAAGTTTGGGAAACAAATTTTGATACAGGCACAAATTTCATTGATGTTTATATCAATTACCTAAGGAAAAAAATTGAAAAAGAATTTGACAAAAAACTCATTCACACCAAATCGGGGATGGGCTTTATTTTGAAATCCGGATAATGCAAATCAGAACACGATTAACTATATTATTCACTCTTATTACAGCGGCATTATTGTTAGTGTTTGCTTCTGTTATCTACTATTCGGCAAAGGAAGATCGTGAAAAAGAATTTTACTCATCCTTAAAAAAGGAAGCCATCACCAAAGCCAATTTATTTTTCGACGCAAAGGTTGAAAAGAAAACACTGCAAGATATCTACCGCAGTAATCGACTAATTCTTCATGAAGTGGAAGTTGCCATTTACGACAATGCGTTCAGATTGCTCTATCACGATGCAGTTGATATTGATTTTGTAAAGGAAACACCTGAAATGATAAATGAAATTTATCAAAAAGGGGAAATACAGTTTTACCAGGAAGATTGGCAGGTAATTGGGTTAAGGTATGAATTTGAAAGTAAAAACTATATAATTACCGCCACTGCTTTCGACCAATATGGTTACAATAAATTGAACAGCTTACTTAAAAACATTATTGTTGTTTTTATCATTTCCATTTTGTTCATCTATATAGCCGGTCGATTTTTCTCCAAAAAAGCATTTGATCCCGTAAAGGAAATGACGGAAAAAGCCAAGAAAATCTCCGCTACCAATTTGGATCTAAGACTAAACAGTAACGGCAGTAAGGATGAGCTTTCAGAATTGGCAAATACATTCAATGAAATGCTGGGCCGATTGGAAAACTCCTTTGATTCACAGAAAAATTTTGTCTCCAACATCTCCCACGAATTACGGACTCCACTAGCAGCAATCATCGCCGAATTGGAATTATCCCTGACTAAAAACCGTAACATCGATGAGTACCAAGCTGCCATTCAAAACTCTCTCAGTGACGCAAAAAAGTTAGTCCGTCTTTCAAACAGCTTGCTCGACCTCGCCAAAGCCAGTTACGACCCCTCCGAAATTTCATTCAAACAAGTAAGAGTAGATGAAGTGCTTTTAGATGCGAGGCATCAGGTGCTACAAGCAAACTCACATTACAAAATAGACATCTATTTTGATCAGGATTTTGGCCCCACTAGTGATCGGGGAGACAATGAAATTTTGATAAACGGAAATGAATATCTTTTGAAAGTAGCCTTTATGAATCTTTTTGAAAACGGGTGCAAATTTTCTGAAAACACGAGATCCAACGTCAATATCAGTCATAGCCCATCACTTTTAACTCTTAATTTCATAGATGAAGGCATTGGCATTCCTAAGGAGGATTTAAAAAAC
This sequence comes from Algoriphagus sp. 4150, assembly GCF_031457395.1. Taxonomy (NCBI): domain Bacteria; kingdom Pseudomonadati; phylum Bacteroidota; class Cytophagia; order Cytophagales; family Cyclobacteriaceae; genus Algoriphagus; species Algoriphagus sp. 4150. The sequence continues at coordinate 18,302 of NZ_JAVDWS010000015.1, read as the reverse complement.
ATCTTCACTCCATTCTATCGGGGCGAAAACAAAATATTTGCGGACGGCAACGGCATTGGGCTTTCACTTACCCAAAAAATCATACTCCTTCACAAAGGCACTATTTCAGTCACATCTGTTCCTTCAAACGGAACTGAATTTAGAGTTGAGTTACCCCATCTCTAAGTCCTTCTAATAAAACTCTATTCTTTTTCTAGTAGTATTCTAACAGCCCCTTTGACGGGGCTGTTAGAATTTTGCTGCATCAAACTGATTTAAAAAGATCTGTCTTCAATCTTGCCTTTTTCCATCAATGTGCGTGAAGATGCAATCGAACTAAGTACTCATCACCCGGAAACAGTAGGTGGGATAACATGAACCGGTTTTGCCACTTAAAAGCCCGTCACTTCAAATTCAAGGTAGTAATGGGTACTGATGTTATGGGTGGTGTTGGTGTAGACTACTCCATAGTAATAATCCCCATTCCCCCATGCTTTATCCGCTCCGATTGAATTGGGAGAAGGTATATTGTTATCAGTTTCAGCCCCAATTTCCAGTTCCTGAGGAGCTCCATTATCAGGAAGTCCCAAATAATTGGTAAAGAAACTCACTTCCTCCATCCCCTTGTGTTCCTTCACATCAGCTACTATTACTTTCGAGAAGTCAATGTTTTCAATAGTCTCCGGAAGATGATTCGCACTCTTTTTAATAATAAGCACGTATAATGTTCCCTCGTCTTTTACATTCTGTATATCCACATAGGAATTAAGCATATCTCCTTTTGCGAAAGTTTCGCCCTGATTCATAAACCCTCGGTTCAGGATATAAAAGTAACCGCTGTCAACCTTGTTTACCATCAGGGAGTACACCTCAGGGTTTACCGGAAGACTTGCCCCACTGACCAGTTCTATCGAATGTTCCTCTTCATATGTATCTCCATTTTCATCATGTACCCGTATAATGAAATCGTAATTTCCTTCCGGTGCATCAGCGGGTATTGTAAAATGCTTGTGCACATTGGTGTTTTTTAATCCTTTATACTCATCCCAAGCAATCTGAAAAGACCATTCTTTTGCATAGCTGGCATCAGCTCGCTGACTGATAAGAACTTGCACTTCATCAATCCGCGTAGACACTTCTATATCCATATCTAAATGAAAATCCCTCCCAATAATTCCTTTTCCATTGTTCCCGGAACCGATTTCTAAATTTTCAATAGACACAACTAATTCATCTGGAATTAGCTCATCATCATCTTGGCAGGAAAAGAGTATGGCAGAAAATAGAAATACCAAAAGCAATTGAATGTTTTTCATAGTACTGAATCTTTGTTTGGGGATAGCTATGTGTCAGGACAGCTTAGAACAGCCCCATGAAAGAGGTGAAATCATCATCTAAGCAGCCTGCTACACATGCAACAAAGGTGCATATATTTATTTTGATACAACTAATCTCTGTTTCTAAATTTTTAAAAATCAAAATGAGCGGTTCGAAAAATCAGTTGAAAGGCTCAAGGTTTATTTATTCGGTGGAGAGGAGATTATTCCCTTGGCTGCTAAATATCTCAGAGCACAAAATGGGAGAGCGAAACGATATTATCCCCAAACTAACTTTATATAAAATGCAACAATATTGCATTTATGGTTAATTAGCGCTAGTTTTATTTTGTGTTAGTAAACGGAGACTTTCCTAAAAACCTTAGTAGCTGAAATTTGAACTCCATTAAGCGTATTTCAATAATAATCCAGCTAATCGTGATGCTTGGTATCCTAGCCAACGGCATCATTTTTTTGCATGCTCACCGGACCGATTCCGGAGAGCTGATCACACACGCACATCCTTATTCAGCTGATTCTGATTCTCCCGATGACCCCGGGCACTCGCACACTGAGCAAGAGTACAAGTCACTGGAATTTGTGAGTTTCTCAGAATATGTCCCATTTCTTGTTCTGATAGAGATTCGCCCATTCACAGGCACTATCAAAGCAGAACAACTTACAAAAGTCACGGGGCACCTGTCCTCGTTTATTGTTAGCCAAAAGTTTGGAAGAGCTCCCCCTCTATCTATGCTCTTTTAATCCACTGCTTACCGGTATTTTTTTTAGTGACAGAATCTGCTTTTTCGAGTCCGGTTCTATCGTCACACCTGATTCATCTTGCAAAAAAACACTACAACACATGCGACAGCTATATGTAATTATATTACTATTCATCAGTACAGGCCTTCATGCTCAGCAAACAGGCATCTTGAAAGGCAAAATTATCTCCCGGGGCAATCCTGTGCCTTTTGCCAATGTTTTTGTAGATGGTACGTCTATTGGGACTACTGCCACAATTGATGGAGAGTTTACTTTGGAGAAAATACCTGTAGGAAAACAAATCATACACTTCAGACTGATAGGATATCAAACTAAAAAACTGACACTCCAAGTGAAACCCGGGCAAAATGATTACCTGGAAGTCAATTTATTAGAAGACAATCTGGACCTAGGTGAGACCGTGGTCAGTGCCACTAGATATGATCTGGATCGTAGTCAGGCTCCTGTGGTAGTCAATGTGCTGAGCAATAAGATCTTCAAGGCAACCCAATCAATTTCTATTTCCGAAGGGTTAAATTACCAGCCCGGAGTTCGCATGGAAACGAATTGCCAAAACTGCGGTTTTACCCAAGTTCGAATGAACGGCCTCGAAGGAGCCTATTCCCAGATCTTGGTCAATAGCAGAGCTGTGTTCAGCGCACTAAACAGCGTATACGGACTTGATCAAATCCCTACGAATATGGTAGAACGGATAGAAGTGGTCAGAAGTGGTGGGTCGGCGCTCTTTGGATCCAATGCCATAGCGGGAACCATCAATATTATCACCAAAGACCCCGTAGAGAACTTATGGGAAATAGGGTCAAATTTTGCGATAATCGGTGGTAAGGCACTGGACAATTCCGTTAATTTCAACGGATCTTTTGTCAGTGAAGATCTAAGCAATGGTGTGACATTCTATGGCATGACCCGAAAAAGAGAAAGCTATGACCACAATGGAGATGGTTTTACCGAACTGCCTGTACTGGAAAACTATGTCATCGGAACCAAATTTTATGTAAAACCTTCAGACCGATCCAAGTTGACCATCGATCTCAATGCAGTTCAGGAGCATAGAAGAGGTGGAAACTCACTCGATCTGCCACCACCTTTTACTGATATTACAGAACAACTGGATCACAGAACTTACATAATAGGAGCAACTTTTGATCAGTTTAGCGTGGATAGACTCACCAAAACTTCTTTTTATGTCTCTTCCCAAAACACTACACGTGAGAGTTACTATGGAGGGCTTGGAGGAGGAAGAACCAAGCAGGACAGCACTACCGCTGCCAATGCCTTCGGAAACACCACTGACATCGCTTTGGTAGCAGGGGCGCAGGCTTCCAGAAGCCTAAAAAACAATGACATGGTGGTCGTGGGTATAGAAAATCAATACAGCAAGGTGGATGATGAAATCAAGGGATATAACAGAACCATCAACCAGCGTGTCAATAGCCTTGGTCTATATGGACAATATGAGTGGAAACCTATAAACTCATTTACTGCGCTACTAGGGGGAAGGTACGACTTAGTGACTGTAGAAGGCAACTATACCTTATCTTCAATTCATCGGAAGTCAGAACTGTCTATAGGAGTATTCAGTCCCCGGTTTACCATGCTGTACGACATCGCTCCCACCCTACAATTTAGAGGCGGATATGCCCGCGGATTCAGAGCTCCCCAAGCTTTCAATGAAGACCTCCATGTCTCTTCGGTAGGAGGAGAACCACAATTCGTCATCTTATCAGATGATTTGAAGACTGAATTTTCAAATGCATATTCCGGATCCTTTAATTTCACGAGAAATTTTGGAGACACACAGGTTAACTTACTTTTGGAGGGATTCTATACTGCACTTGAGAACCCCTTCACCATTGTCAGCGCAGGCGCTATTCTTCCCAATGGCTCTATCTTGGGCGAAGTCCAAAATGGCAGTGGGGCCAGGGTGAGTGGAGGAAACTTCCAACTCAGTGCCTCCCCTTCCAGAGAATTCACCTTCGTGGCCAGCGCCACGCTACAACGGTCTAAGTATATCGATCCCCAAATCTTGTTCAGTCCTGAAGAGGCAGATGAAAACGAACATGAAGTGACATCATCGTATTTTGTCAGATCCCCTAATTCATACGGTTACTTTACCGGCGTCTGGAATCCCTCTCAAAAACTGGGAGTGGACCTAACAGGCACCTATACAGGATCCATGATTGTACCGCTGGTAGTATCAGAGACTGGTTTCATGGAATTGAGAAACTCGCCTGCTTTTTATGATATGAATTTGAAAGTTTCGTATCATCTGCATCTTGCCAAAAATCTGAATATCACCTTCAGCGCAGGTGCACAGAATATTTTCAACAGCTATCAGGATGACTTTCAAGTGGGCCCTACAAGAGACTCAGATTATGTCTATGGCCCTGCAAAACCAAGAACTTTCTTTGTAGGAATAACGATCGGGAACTCAAAGTAAAAATGAAAGCTATTATCCTGCCTTTCTTTTTCATTTGCGTTCTGCTGTCTACTCCAGTAGATAAGACATATGCCCAATCAAGCGGAATAGAATGGCTTAGCTTTGAGGAGTTGGATGCTAAAATAGATCAGGAACCAAAAAAAGTCCTGATCTATTTTTATACCGATTGGTGCACTTACTGCCGAAAGATGGAAAAAGAGGTTTTCACCAACACTAAGCTTATTGATTTGATCAATCAAGAGTATTTCGCAGTGAAATTTGATGCAGAGTCGCAAGAAGAAGTGACATTTGATGGGATTATTTTCAGGAACCCTGATCAAAAAAAAACAGGCAAAAAGGGGATCCATGAACTGACCAAACTATTGGCAAGCCGTCAGGGTCAATTCATTCCGCCTACATTTCTGGTTCTTGATAAGGATTTCACCGTGACATCACGCCACTTTGAGTACTTACACAGTGAGGCATTATTAAATATCCTGGCTAAATAGGGCATGCTGAAAAATGCTAGTAATAGATCGAAAGCTATCATTTTGAATGATTAACCCGTTTTTGATGCGAACGGTTTTTCAGCAAGCCCTAAATAGGAAAAGTTGCTCACTGAACTCCGCATTAGCGATACAGAATTCGGACACTCGCCCTCCTATTTCGTTTTGACCAAATCTCCCCCATTAGTTTACCTCCTCAAACTGTACGCGAATGCTTTCCCTATTCTCTGTAGGTAACGAAGACAGAAGCTGCTCATACAGTGATTTGAATGTCCGGTTTCCATCCCCCTCTTTCTGATCCCAGCTTTTCAAAACACTATAAAAAAGATTCGGTTCCAAGCCTTTCATCATTTGATACAGGGCAACAGCTCCCTTGTTGACTTCCAGATAATCTATCCCATCGGCATATAGTAAGGGAGGTTCCTGATTCGGTTCATTATTATGGTCTTTGCCATAAATCTCAAGCTTCTTTTCCACCAGAAGATCTGCTGCTTCCTGTCCAAGACTCTTTTCTACGAAGTGCAAGGCAATAGCTTCAGGCAAAGCGACCTTGAGCATATCTGCCCCCTGTACATTCGCTATATGAATGTGTTTATTTATCCATTGTTTCGACAGTTCACTGACTACAGTCAGATATAAATAGGATTTTTCTTTAAGTGCTTTTGTGTCGGCTACCCAGCCCTCTTTTTCGGAAATGGCTATCATATTCGGATAGGCATATCGTGCATCGTGATATCTGTTGATTTCTGTCAGACGCAGTTCGTCATAGGGGTATTTCCCCAGGTTTTCCTGCACGTATTCTATACCCTGACGAATAGCATCCTCATAAATCCCCGTATTGAAAGAATGCCTGACATCCCCCAGTATCCGGTAGGAAACACTCTTGGCTTGTCCTTCTAACTGCACTACATATTTTGCAGACCCGATATGCCAATTGAAAGGCGCAGGATCTTTCACTTCAAATTGATAATAATTTCGGTCATGTTCTTTCCATTGTTCTGTCAGTTTGCCGGGGGCAATACACATCTGATCTGAACTAGTGCTCAAGGTGATTTTTCCGGCTACCCAAAAAGCATCTTTAGCATAGGCATCTTCATTTTGAGCCGATAAATCATCCAAGACAGGCATTCTGGATAGCAGCTTAGTCAGACCTTCGTCTGTACGTTTTCGGTTTTCGTCCAGTTCACGGCTATCGTCGTACCCTATGACCGGCAAAAACTCACGGATACTACCAAAGGAGCCGTTAAACATAAGATCAGCCTGGGGATTTTCTCCGCTAGGACTAAAACCCACGTATTGTTTTTCAGCTTCCAGTTGCAGTGTCACAACCTCACCCCCTGAAAGCGGATTAGGTAAATGATAGGTGATCAGATGATGTAATTCGTCTTTGCTGACTTCTTTCAATGATTGGTTATCAAATTTGAGGTCCGTGAGCTTCACGAAATCTTTGAAATTAAGATAAAGAACATCAATAGTTTCAGAGGAAGGGTTTTTAAGCGTAATAATTGCTTTGTAAGTTGCTTTCCTTTCCTCAGGATAAAATGCCAGTTCAAGATCTACCTTCTGATACCTAGGCTGGGCTAGTTCTTCGAGATGCTTGTACTTTTTCTCATAATCAGCTGCTTCAAAATCTTCCTGCGAAGAAGATTTGAAATTTCCATTGGAATATGCCTGGGCACTGATGTAATACTGAAGTGCCAAAAATATTCCCAGAAAAACTATTACTGCCAGCTTAGCATATGAATTCAGCTGTTTCCCTGAGAACTGAAGCTTTCTAAACCAGCTACGTGGATAGCCGCGATCCCAAAAGAGAATCCCCAGCATCACAAATACGACTGCCAATGAAGCCCACATTATAAAAAGCCAAAAGCCTGCGGTTGCCCAAATCCCATAGCCACTGATTTCAGAATAATCTTCCATTCCCGGCACCAGAGGATATCCGAATCTCACCTGCTCGAATAGCCCCATATCAAAGGAAATAATAGTGATCAGAAAAATGCCTACACTGATAATATGGGTTGTATATCGACTGCAGGTAAGTCCTGCAATGAAAAACACGAAGCATATCTGAAGCACAAATGTCAGCCACCCCCATTTATATCCCAATACATCTGAAATATAAAGGCCTAAATCGATTTGCTCCATGCCTCCTAAAGCAATCTGGGAAATCACCCCCACCAGAATGAATACCAGGCAAAGGATCAGTGCTACCCCACACATGGCCAAGAGCCTCGACAACTGGCTTACCCATACGGGTACAGGAAGGGCATCGGTAATTTGCCAGATATTTATGGTCTTATCTTTAAAGAAAAGTTCCCCTGCCCATATCATAAGAAGAAGTGTAATAATCACCCCCCAGGCCAATCTAAAAAAAGTCATCCCCGAAGTGAGCGGCATTTCAGGCCCAATGTAATACCCCGCATTCCATAGCAGATTCTGTAAAACTATCATCAGTACCAAAACACCAATAATGATCCTGAATGATGAAGGTCTGACTATATTGTTAAACTCAAGTGAAGATAATGTAAGTGTTTTTTTAAGCTGATCAGAAAGAGTGAAAGAAAGACGTGGAACAGGGATCTTGGAAGTCCAATTCATGAAATTTGGAGACACTGTATCCCTGATGCTTTTTTCTTTTTTATTGCCTGCCCGGATAAAATCCTTGAAACTGAACTTTCTATAAGCCAACACGGTGAGTATAACACTAACTCCCAGCCACATCAACCTGTTAATCAGAAGATAACCGGATAGCTGCACATATGCATGGTTTTTGTCAAATGTGGAGAGTTTGTCGAGATATTCGGAGATCGTCACATAGCCGTTTGGATCTGCAATCAGAAGTAGCGGTGAATAGCCTGATGACTCAGCAGTAGTCTGCATCAGCAGGAAGAACACCACTACAAGAAATGCAGCAAGGTAGGCCACATTCATGCGCTTGGTATACACCAGAACACATATAATTATTGAGTTAAACAATAATAAGTTGGGAACGAGAAAAACGGTCATTCCATGAAGCATCTGCCCTATGGGCGCGGCTCCGAAGCGGTGAGCCTCTCCGATTCCCGAATATGGAACCAAAAGCATTCCGAAAAAATATCCTGTAGCCAGTATCACATTCACACAAAAGGCTGCTAAATATCTTCCTATGAAAAATTTCTTTTCATTTACGGGTAAGGTATACACCCAATTGGCCGTCTTATACTGTATATCCTTGTAAAAAAAACTGCCGGTAAGGATCACAATCATAATAACCATCAACATACCCAAACCCGCAAAATTCTTGTAAAAGATGGAAGGCGCATTCATGAGAACCCCATCGTTAACGTAGTAATCAAAGGTTCCTTTGGTGTACCAAACTCCCTGAAAAATCAGCATAAGAAAAAATACCAGTGAGATCCAATGGGTGAGGCGTTCTTTGAGTTGAAACTTAATAATACTGGTGATCATAGCTTAGGCAGACAGAAGTTTTTTATTCTTGGACAATTGGTTGAAATAGGCATCTTCCAGCGTGGGGATTTTCTTCCAAAAATTGCCATCAGGAATGTCGTCAGCCACCACTGTGATGAGCATTTTCCCCAGATGAAACCTACTGGAAATCACCTTATACTCTTCGTAGTAATGTGACAACTCCTCTTTGCTCACCTGTATCTCCCAGAGCTGCCCATCAAGGGATTCTTCTATCAGATCAGGTTTGCCCGTAAGCAAAACTTCTCCATGGCCGATGATAGCCATTTCGCTGCACAAGGTGCTCACATCTTCCACTATATGTGTAGACAGAATGACTACGGTATTTTCACCTATCTCTGAAAGGAGATTATAAAATCTATTTCGCTCCGCAGGATCCAAACCCGCTGTGGGCTCGTCCACGATAATCAATTGCGGAGATCCCAATAAGGCCTGCGCAATACCAAACCGCTGCTTCATTCCTCCCGAGTAACCATCCAACCGTTTTTTTCTAACATCCCATAAATTCACTTTCTGTAGAAGTGCGTCCACATGCTCTTTGCGCTCATTGGCATGGACTATTCCCTTCATATCCGCTACATGCAGCAAAAGCTCCTCGGCAGAGACATTGGGATAGACACCGAAATCCTGCGGCAGGTATCCCAGTACTTTTCGAAGTTCCTGGGGTTTTTGGAACGCATCAATTCCATTGAACACAATTTGCCCTTGATCAGCATCCTGTAACGTGGCAATAGTCCGCATCAACGTACTTTTTCCTGCGCCGTTTTGGCCCAAAAGACCAAACATCCCCTTGCCAATCCTTAATGAAACATGGTGAAGGGCACGAACTCCATTACTATATGTCTTCGAGAGATTTTCTATTACTAATTCCATGATAGGTTACGATTTTCTTTGTAGTCAAATAAATTATGATTCAAGTAAGAGGGATTCTTCTTATCTAAAAAGTTAGTCAAAAGGCAATTTTCTAGAGAAGAAGGAGTGCTCCCCCTTATTGATCAGATTAATTCCTCTTCCGTGTAAAATGCTTTTCGTGAAAATAGAGCTTCAGGATGCTGAACGGTAAAGTCTGCAATGCCCTTTTCAAACCTAGAAACACGTAGTTTTAGCTTATACCATATCTGGATAGGCAATTCCCAGGACTACTCCAATCCCATCAACACCGGAGAGCCATTGGTTGAGAATGTTTTCGAAGATGTCATGGATCCCAAATTAATTTTCATGATATAGGACTCCTCGTTGGTCTCGAAAGGCACATAGGCATTATTTCCTTCAAATACACATCGGGCAGACAAAGCTCCTTTGGTCAACTGGGAACTGACCCGTTCGGCAGATTTGGAATAGAGATCGAAACTCCACCATTGAAAAATAGGATCAAGGTAATAAGACCAGGGATTTTCGGGATTAATGGCGTTAGGATCCTGTACGGCAGCCAAAAATTTACCATTTCCGTAATATTCAAAATTCAGTACAGGATTGCCGTTACCTTTCGAAGCTGATTCCAGATCAAAATAATAGCCAGTATCAAATTCAGTCATCCCACTTTTGATTCTGAGTATAGCTGCCGGTTTGCCGAAAGTCGCCCGTTGGTTGCCCCATAGATTGTGGCAAAGTATGTAGACGTCTCCATTTTCGTCCTTTTGCATAAAATAAGAGCCTCCGCCAGAATTCCACGACCCTGCAAATGATGCACGTTCATCAGATATAATAGATAAAACTGCCTCCGAATTATCGTTGGAATTCACATTTACCTTTTCCAAATCGATGACCATGATGGCACATGCAGAGGTAGCCGGAGTGTAGCTTGCAAAATCATTGATATAATTAAGTGCAGCATACATGTACTTTCCACTGATGAGTAGTTCTGTTACTGATTCAATATTAATGGCAGTTCCTGTTGCGGGAAAGCCTGTCACCTCGTTTAGCCTCGACCATGCACTGAAGTCTATTTTCCCTGTCTTTTGCATCGTAGTCGGATTGAAAATGACAATGGATGACTGACTTGTACCTCCTACAAATGCAGTTTCTGTATCTTTGAAAAGAATATTTCCCTGATAACCCAACTCTGTCACATTGACACTCCCCAGCAGTGTTGCTTTATTCGCTGCGGTGAGTTTCCATTTTTGAATTCTTGAACCCACATAATCATTGATATATACATAACCATCATGACTGTAAGCCCCTACCCCCGATGCAGGAACCACTTCCTCCGCATCCCGATTGTCCACCGTACCTGAAATCTCGAGTGAACTCAGACTTTGGAGATAAAATGCTGCCGTTTGTTGATCTGCATTGGCTACACGGGTGATAAGTGCATATTTGGCGAGTTTGTCCTTATCCCTGTCTATATCCGGAGTGGGATCATCATTGCCACAGCTAATCAGTAGGTATGAAACCACGAACACTCCGATTTTGCTAATTAGATTATTTTTCATTTTGTAAATCACTTTTATTTTGACAATAATATTCTGGCTTTCAAATAGATACTCCTACCCGCTTTTTGTACTGAGAAGTTATCGTATGCCTCTTCATTAAATACATTCCTGCATTCCAGCCCCAAGCTCCACCGTTCAGAGCCATTGAGGTAAGAAATCATAAGATTGTTGATCCCTTGAGCGGGAATGACCTCTTTGGATGATGCTCTTCCGTCAACAGCCCAAGCACGAAAAAACTCATGTATGTAATTGAAAGAATACCCAAACTGAATCGTCCCTTTAAATTTTTCGGGATCCTGAAGTGTATAATCAAGTCGGCCGTTTCCGAAAAAATAAGGTGTATTGGGAAGTCTAGCCCCGATGTACCTCCCGGGCACTTTCCCATAGGAATCCCCCTTATTAAGTGTGATGTTCTGAAAGGTACTATTTAGGGAAATCATAAAATTTTTCATCGGGCTATACGTGACATCCGCCTCCCCACCATAAGTTTCTGTGTTTAACAAGTTCAGGAAGGAAGACAGGCCCGTGGAGATTGCGCTCAGAAAGATGCGGTCAGAAGTATTCCTATAGAATGCACTGATAGATGATGTGATTTTTTTATCCGCTGCATTATATTGAATTGATGTATTGATATTTCGGCTTTTTTCGGGAACCAGCGTAGGATTAGGGCCTATATTGATGTAATCCCCGAAGACTTCCTGACTATCCGGCTGCCGGACAGTATATTCAAAACCCAGAGTATAATTAATTGCTTTTGACAACCTCCATCTCAACACGTCCCCAAATCCAATGTCTGAACTGAACGTATTCAGGTAGCCATTAAAAGTTTTGTCGGCTTTAAGATTGACAGCATAGGAATGGCTGTAAAAATGCTTCACAGAGAAAATATTGGTGATAACCTCGCCGAAAAACTCACTTTCCAAGGCCAGCCCAATGTAATTTTTGAAGAGGTCTTGGGGAGTTTTAAAGGGATCCTCTTTGTAAGTGGAAGCACCTGCTTTGTCCTCCCCGACGAGCCTCTCGAAGGAAGTAAGGGTACTTAAATTCAACCGGTAGTTTTTGGCTAATGAGTAATTTAAGCTAGCTCGATAAAAAAAGTTCTTGTTGAGAAGAATTGGAGTTCTCCCATCAGCGTAGATTCCGCTTTCGCCTTTGAGACTTTTTGGCACAAAACTTCCATCCCAAAAATAAGTCCGGGAAGCGGTGTCCACAAAGGACAATTCAGTCAGATTGAAACCTGCCATCATGGTGGCATCCCACTGATCAGGCTTCTTGGATGACTTCATCCACGATAGAGCGGAATTAACAGACCACTGATCAGAAACAGGCTGTCCCCAGGGAATGTCGGCGGAGAAGCCATGCTGCCATTCTCTCATGATCTGTGATGCGGAAATGATCAACCTGAGATCATTGGCCCATGCTAGATTATTAATTCCCACTTGCCCACGGGCCATCATAGAAGTGTATCCGTCATGAAATCGACGTACATCCGCCAATGCTGTATTACCCAGCTCATCAATTGGCACTTCGCGGTCTTTAATCCAATAATTATTGTCAGAATGGCTATAGGACACATCCATTGCTGCAAAGTATTTTCTCCCTACTCCAAAGTACTTTTTCGAGTTGAGCCCGGCTTCATGTGTATTCCAAGAACCAACGGTATAATTCACATCCAGAAAATCCGCGTTGCTCTTTCGGGAAACTAGATGAATTATACCCCCCAAAGCATCTGAGCCAAACTGTACAGGAATCAACCCCTTATACACCTCTATCCTATCGATCATATTAGGAGAAATATTATTGATATTATAAGCGTCTCCCATCAGGTAAACAGGAATATTATCCACAAAAACCCGAACCCCCTTCCCGTCCAAACCGTGAAGCATAATATTCGACTGACTTCCCATTCCTCCTGACTGCCTTACTCTAATTCCCGGCATCTGATTGATCAGCTGAGCCATAGGTTGTGGGGTGGAACGAATAGCATCTAGGCTGAGTACATCCGGAGCGTAAGGTGTATTCCGAATTAGATCGGACTGGGATCCCTGAATGGTCACAACCCCCAATTCCGTAGCTTTTTCCTTTAATATGATCTTTATCCTGTCCTGCGGAAATTGCGAATCAACTATCCTGTGTTCTGATCCATACCCTAGCAAACTCACATGAAGTGTCACCTGTTGGAATTGGCCAAGTATGAAAGACGCTTCCCCTGATTCATTTGTAATAGAAGCCAAATTCAGCTCAACAATTTCCACAATTGCTCCCGGGATAGCCACTTCGTTGTCATCAGTAACCAGAACAGTCAGGCTATTGTCTTGAGCTGCCAAACTCCTTGTGGATAAGACACCCCCGAATAAAAAAATCAAAGAAAAGAAATAAAGCCTCGGTGGGTTAAAGTTACAGTCGTGGTTGAGCATCATAAATACAACAATGTTGCATTTTATAGGTTTAATCGTTTAACTTTACCGGTATCACTATTTAGACCTGATCTAAATAGTGATACCTTCACACAAAGATTATCAAATGAAAGCGGGGAAGTTTACGCATACCGGATTATCTCTTTACGAAATTGGGATTATCCATGGCGCTTTAGATTTGCTCATATGAAATCGGGCATGTCGAAATCGACACACAGAGGGATGATTATAAACCCTGCGACCTGCCTGCCGCAGGCAGGGATTCCATAGCCTGCCCCGACTAATTCGGGGTGGCTGTTGAAGAACAAATTATAAACACATGAAATCGAGCACGACTAAAAAGTCACACACCGGGATGATTATAGATCTTGCGAGATTCCATATGGCCTTTAAAAGATTAATTATAATCATATGAAAGCAACTATTACAACCGAGGACCTAATGGAGATCATTCATGAAAAAGAATTTCCTCCAAACTTTAAAAGTGAAGAGGGCTTGAGTGAGAGTATTGTTCAAACAGAATTCAAAGGTGCGCAAGCTTATCTGAAAGAGTCATATTTTGATGGGGTGGCTATAGGTGAAGGAAAATATTCATTTAAGGATAAGTTTATAATCCAAGGGGGGATTGATACACCTATACTTGAAATGCACTTTAGTCTACAAGGTAGGTCTGAAGGGAGAATCAGCGATCTGGGAGGAAACTATGCTATGGAAGTACGTGAGCATAACCTTTTTTACATGGTGGAGCCCAAAGGAGTTTTTAAGTTTGAGGAAAATTCTCATTTGGAGATTTTGGAGATTACGTTCACGCCTGAATACTTCAAAAAATTTGACAACAACGATAGCAGGATAATAGAGCAATACATGGACGCGATAGAAAAGCAACGTCCGCTGTTCATGCCCAACAACGGTAAAATAAATCCACTGATGGAGAACACTATTCGGCAGATTTTAAATTGTCCTTATAAAGGGTCCGTCAAGCGCATCATGCTTGAATCCAAGATTCTGGAACTATTGGCCCTGCAGACTGAATCTTTGGAGCAGACGTTGAATCCCAACTGCACGTGTGGAAATATCAAAAAATCTGAAATAGAAAAACTACACCACGCAAAATTATTAATGGAGGGACGCCTCGATACGCCTCCCACGATATATGAGCTTTCGAGAATAATCGGCCTCAATGAGTTTAAGCTCAAGAGCGGATTTAAACAACTGTTCGGCAATACTGTTTTTGGCTATATCTCAGATTATAGATTAGCTATTGCCAGAGAATTTATTTTGGAAACGGACAGATCATTTGCGGAAATATCAGACATGATCGGCTATAGCCACCAGCAGCATTTCAGCACTGCTTTCAAGCGTAAATACGGAATCAGTCCAATCGATCTAAGAAAAGGTAAATCAGGTTACTTATCTCGTGTATAGGCAACTAAACAGCCTCCCCTTTCTTAAAACTGCTTTAGAAAGGAAACTTTGGATATGGTAGACTGATTTCTTAGCGTAGTCTCCTGAACACGGCTTTCGTTGAACACTACATACAAAAAGCTCAGTGGAGCAAATTCCCAGCTTCCTCTCAAATTAATCCTCCCTTGAGAATCGAAGTTGTTGTATTGATAAAATCCGGATAGCTGCAGTCTTGGATTAGCAGCCAGTCGAACTCCCACTGAGTACAACGAAGTGCTGAAATCAGCCAGTTCCGACCCGAATTTCTCGAAATCATTATATTCGTAATTCACTTCCAAAGATGCATGGGGAATGGGAGCAAATCTTCCTGTCAGTGAAAAGCTGTTTAAGTCTCCATTGTAATAATCCCCCAATCTTACGATAGCATTAGCTGAAAGCTTCCGGGATTGATCTGTTCTATACTGAAACTGGTGACGGATATTTTGATATCTGCCCGCTTGAACCGGCTGATCTAATATTGGAAAGGAAAATTCAAAATTCTGCCAGCTGGGAATGACCGTATAGGTAATCATCCCATTGGAGCGTGTAAAAATGTACACGGGGAAAATCTCCAGTGATATTTCCTGTGTCTGTAGGGTGTTCGCCGTTTGGTACCAATTTACAAATACCCCCGGATCAGCGCGACGGATCCACTTACTAAACCATCCCTTAGTCGGACGCCAGATGAAATACCCTCCCGGATTGTGATGAATAATATTCTGACCAAACACAAAACCCATTCCCGGCTGGTATTTTCTGTCAACCATGTTACTCAGCCATCCCAAGTACCATTTGTTGGGAGTGTACCCTACAAACAATGACCCTGCAAACCCAAGTGAATCATACGAATTTTCGCGGCTGGAACTTGCCAAATATTGGATTGTCCAATTGTCATTAGGCCGAATCAGACCGTCAACAGTAAGTGTGGTGTTTGATTGCCTGTCCGTTCCCAATTCTGCCGAACGTTCGTCAAAGCGTTGGTTGAGCATCACACCGATGTTATTCTGCTTTCCATAATTCTTAAGGTATCGAAGCACTGAAAAACTGACAGGCGATTGAAAATCTGTTCCCTGCTGATGTACATACATGGCCGCCAGTGTCCTTTTCTGATTTCTGTCAGTATATCTAATCCCTCCATTGATAGGCACAGGATCGGCATTGAACTGGCTGTTGGACAATCCTATCGTTCTGCTGAAAAATGGGCGTATAGCTCCATTGTCCGCCCCTGCATATACTCCGCTATTCTCCAAGAAAAACTGCCTTCTTTCAGGAAAATACACATTAAAACGTGTAAGGTTATTCACTGCCCGATCTACATCCGCTTGCGCAAAATCCGTGTTGTAAGTCAAATCCAGCACGGCACTCGGCGAGACAGCCCATTTTATCTCACCTCCTGCTTTCCACTGAGTCCGACTAGTTTGTTCACCGTTTTGATTCCGAATATCCTCTACCTGTATCAGGCCATATGGCTGAATACGAAAGTTGAGTGAAGGAGGCGGCAGTTCCAGCCCCTTCAATTGCGCGGCATAAGTCATCCTATCAGGAGAAAAAGCCTGCGGAATGGCAGGAAAAACGGTCTTCTCGTATTCTCTTCTAGCCAATCGGGCAAGGGTAATCCCCCATGAAACCTCCTCTCCTTCAGGATTATCATAACGAAGAGATTTAAAGGGTATGGCCATCTCAACCATATAGCCGGAATCAACCAAACTTGTTCTAACTTTCCAAAGGGCATCCCAGTCACTATCCCTAAATGAATCATCAAAAACCTGAAGATCAAGCTGGTTTCCATAGGGAGTTGTCTGAAAACTCACATTAAATCTCTTGAGATTCTGGGGGTCTAACTGAACCGAGAATCTATCGTTTTCGCTGACGATAAAATCCCTCCGTAAATCCTGAACCCTGACACCCTTTTTGCCGAGACTATCCTTACAAAATGCGCCTATATAAAGATGAGTTTCATCGAAAAGGATTTTCACTTCAGTTGGAAACTTCACTGTGCCCCCCTGCCGAGGTTCCATCCTGAAGAAATCATTCACTACATGCGCATTCGACCAGCTCACTTCATCAAGCTTCCCATCAACAGTTATTTTCTCATTCACTTTAGTCACCCAAATCTCCAATACATGCTCTGGTGGAGCAAAATTTTGGGGAGATTGTGCGAAATTCAAACGGGTACATCCTATAAAAAGTAGTACCAAAAGATACCCACATCTAATGTATTGAAGATATATGCCTTTGGTTTTCACCTTTGGTTCATGAACCTGACTTAACATCATTTTCTCTAAATCGCGATAACTTAAAAAACACCACCGGTTAAAATAAAAAGCATGAATATTGCCCACTCACAAGTAGAAGAGTTCGCTACTTGCCTACCTATCATATCTTTTGTGATTCTCTACATTCCGGACAGAGACCGGTTATCGACAAATATGAAAAATGAATTTGGTGCATCAACGGGCCATTGATAGTCACTGAATCCTCATTCAATTTGGTTACACTCCTACATGCATTGCATGAAAAATGGATGTAACTATTTCTATTATCCTTCGGAGACTGTGAACCAAAGCGAAACGTACCGTCAACTCCGGCAACCTTATAGATTGCTCCTTCCTGCTCCAACCGCTCAAGAACTCTATAAATTGTAACTCTACTACATATTTCTCCTATTAGAGCTTTGATCTCCGGGTACGATAGAATATGGTCTGAATTGGTAATAACAGCTAGAATTTTTCTTCTGGCAGGCGTATTTCTCATAAATCATACGTAAGATTATTGTTTTGCAATAATGTTGCAATAAAACAAAGAGATTAAATATACGCAACATTATTGCACTTAAGTTCAGATCACATTTATTCCCTTTCTCACAAAAAAATATTAAACCCTTCAAGGGCAAACTTCATAGGAATCACAAGGGTAACCTGCGCCCCGATACTGTACTCGATTTAATAAGAACTACAAACTCCACTCACTTTGCTGATGCATTAGAGGTGAATTCCCTTAATTAAATAGTGCAATGATGTCATTATGAGAAATCCGAAGAAAATGAAATAGCTCCAAGGCAAAAACCTTAATCCCTATCCACCAACAAAAAGGAACATGGGTTTCCAAATAGCCTGCTGCGGGATAAGAGCTTTCAAAAAAGTGACGAAATCCGCAGCTTAGAAAGAAATGTATGGGGAGAGAGGGTATAAACGCAAAAAGACCCGCCGGAATTAACCAACGGGTCTGAATAAATGAGGCGGCGACCTACTCTCCCGGGTGTAACCCCAGTACCATCGGCGCTGCAGGGCTTAACTTCTCTGTTCGGGATGGGAAGAGGTGGGACCCCTGCGCCAGGCCGCCTAAATCTTTGTGGTGTGACCACTTAATAGCTTAAGTTCTCCGGTCTTCCGTCTTCCGACTTCGGACCCAAACAACATGTCTTGGCAGAAACTGTAACAAACGTACCGTAAGTTTTTGGGCAATTAGTACTACTCGGCTATGACATTGCTGCCTTTACACCTGTAGCCTATCGACGTCATCGTCTCTGACGGCCCTATTTG